>JAYEJK010000016.1:0-5989 GCA_034660535.1 Thermodesulfobacteriota bacterium
CCCTGAACCCTGAACCCTGAACCCTCTTCCGGCAAAGCCGGCTAAGGAGATAGATGAGATGAAACGTATTTCCTTTTTTAGAGATATCGCTCGCAATTGTTTTGTCCTGTTTGCAGGTGCGGTTGTTTTATTAATTTTTCAATCGGAACCCTTGTCGGCAGCCTCATCAGATTCAGCAGATCATGCCCGGAAAAGTTCGTCGCCGGACGTTGAGTATAAAATAGGTCTTGGAGACATCATAGAGGTACAGGTCTGGAAGGAGGAAGAACTCTCAAGGGTTCTTGCCGTACGCATTGACGGTCGCATATCATTGCCTCTTATCGGGGATGTTGTGGCTGCGGGCAAATCAACAGGCGAGCTGGCGCTTGATCTTGAGAAGCAATTCAGCCAACTTGTCGGGGAACCGGTAGTCTCGGTCATGCTGACGGATAATAGAAGTCAGAAATACTATATCATGGGTCAGATCGGTGAGGCAGGAGAGTTTGCCATAGACTATCCCATAACGGTTGTGCAGGCAATTGCCCGCAGCAAGGGTTTTAAAGAGTGGGCCGACAAGTCCGGGATTACCGTGCTCAGGCGGGAAAATGGACGTGAAAGAATGATCATGTTCAACTATGAATCATTTGTTAAGGGACGCTCTCCTGAGCAGAATATCCTTATTATGCCGGGGGACACTATCATTGTCCCGTAATCGGTCACAGGGCAAGGGATTTGCGCGATCCGGAAGGGCTTTTGCTACACCGTGATCGGTTACATTGTCCCATGACGATAAAAACAGCTGACAGGTAATTATATGAAAAGCATTTATTTTCGTTCAATCTCGATTCTGTTACTTATTTTTTTTACAGCGCCATGTATATCCGGCGCCAGGACGAACAGCCTGTATGGAAGTGTCTCTCTCAGGCAGTTGTATTATTCCAATGTGTATCATACCGATGAAGATCATGAAGAAGGCTGGACCACCATATTATCGCCGACAATACGAATTACATCGGAAGGAAAGAATGATTCATGCTTGTTCAGTTATTCTCCGGGCATCAGGTATAATCACCTGACAGATGAAGATGATCTGGATCACGATTTATCATTGTCGGCTGAAAAGGATTTTTCTTCCCGTGTGAAGGTTACGGTCAGAGAAAATTTTGTGGAGTCTGAAGAGCCTGTCCAGGACGAAGAAGCAGGAATCATGCTGTCTGAAGACAGGCTGGACAACCGTTACCGGACTAATAGTTTTTCCGCCGGCATGGAATTCGAATATGCCATGGACAGCATGCTGGAGCTTGCGTATGCCAATAATATTCTGGATAACGAGAGAGCTGCTCTGGATGATTATGTGAAACACAATCCAAGTGCAAGTATTTCCTACCGATTTAATTCACAATGGGATAGTAAGCTGTCCTATGACTATACAAAGGGTAATTTTACCTTATCTGATGACATGAAACAACATTCCTCAGCCTTAAACATTGGGTTTCGGGTCACAACAAACCATAAGCTCAGCGGGGAATACAGTTTTTCCCACACGGATTTCCAGTCCGTTTCCGACGACTATTCGATTCATGGTGAGACCCTGGGATGGGACTGGTTTGTCAATCAACGTACTGATTTGTCGGTGTCGATCGGTGCGACACAGGTGTCAAGGGATTCGGGGGAGGATTCAGACGGTTTCAAGTACAGCCTGTCCGTGTCCAGAGAATTGAAGCGGGGAAACATATCGATAACCGGAAACGGCGGGTTTGATGAACGTTACTTCGAGGGGGCAGGCGACGGCCTTTCCAAGTTCTGGATGTTGGAAGGGGATTTAAGTTACCGGTTAACGGAGAACCTGTCATCCGGCCTCAACCTTTCCTATAGAAATGACGACGACCCAAACCGGCTTGCGGACAACGAGAAGGATACCTATGACGCTGGACTCGATTTGTCATACGCCTTTGGGCGTTGGTATTCGATTTCAGTCAATTATTCCTACCGCCAGGTAGATGCCGAGCTTGATTTCTATGATTACGATGATCACCGTGTTATCCTGGAGTTCACGGCCGGTAAGGAACTCGCGCGCTGGTAACAGTTTATGGAACATGAACAAAGGCAAAAGCTGAAAAAGCATCTTGATATCGTTCTTCGCAGGAAAAAATTTATCATTTTTTGTCTGCTGGTCAGCGTGGTAGCAGGATTGGGACAATATCTCCGGACGCCTAAGACTTACCAGGCAATGGCTTTGATCAGGTATCAGCAACAGAGTGTGAATCCGTCTAAGATGTCTCCTGATGTCCAGACGCGAATCAGGGATATGGTCAGCACTGTGGGGCAACAGATAATGAGCCGGACCAGCCTGGAGGCGCTGATAAAGAAATTTGACCTTTATTCGGAAATGAGGGAGAAGATGCCCATGGAGGATGTGGTGGTCAGTATGCGTGATCATCATATCACCATCAAGCCTGAGGGCAAGGGCGATATTTTTCGGGTTTCCTTTCATGGCGGCAATCCCAAGAAGGTAATGCTGGTTACTAATGAACTGGCGGCAAAATTTATTGAGGAAAATCTCCGGTTCCGGGAGGAGAGGGCCTCTGAGACCTCCGCTTATGTGAAAGATGAATTACAAATGGCAAAGAAGTCTCTGGATGAGATCGAGACGACCATGCGGGATTATAAGTTGAAATTTTATAACGAGATGCCGCAGCAGCGTGACGTTAATATGTCCCGGCTGAATTCGCTTCAAACCCAGTACCAGGGCAATCAGGACAGTATCCAGGACCTTGAGCGTACAAAGATCCTTATCCAGGAGCAGATTTCATTGCGGAAGAAAGAGGTCAGCCGGGAAAGGCAGAGAACAGTGAGCCTCATGGAGGCAATCGGCAGTGTTCCGGATCCGGGACAGGGCGGTGATGAACTGGAAGCATTGGCTGGAGCCAGGCGGTCATTAAAGGCCCTGCAGATCAAGTACACTGAACGGCATCCTGATGTAAGACGTCTTAAGCGTACTATCAAGGAACTGGAAGAGAGTTTGACTGCAAAGTCCGGCAGCGGTTCGGGATCCGCGGAAGAAGGAGATAAATTCATTCCGAACACAGAGACTGACAAACTGCTTAACCAGATGACCCTTCAACTGAATGAAATTGCATATCATATTGTCCGATTGAAAAAGGAAAAGCAAGAGATACGATCCCAGACAGAGAAATATCAGAAATGGGTGGAGGCTGCGCCGGTTCGCGGGGCAGAGTGGACAGCCCTTACGAGGGATTATGAACAGTTGAACCGCCATTACCAGGAACTGGTTGCCCGAAACCTGGCAGCAGAATCTGCTGAAAGTCTTGAGAGGCGTCAGAAAGGCAGCCAGTTCAAGATTGTAGATCCGGCCCATTTCCCGGAAAAGCCGTTTAAGCCGGATTTTAAGAGGATATTATTGATTGCCCTGGCGATTGGTCTTGGACTGGGATGCGGGTTGTCTTTCGGCCTTGAAGTCCTTGATACCTCTTTCAAGGATGCTGAAGAGCTTGAACCCTATCTCGACTTGCCCGTGGTCTGTTCCATCCCGTATATTTTTACTAAGAAAGAAAAAAAATGGAATAAGATAAAATTTGTTTTATGGATCTTGGCCTTTGTTGTTTCGGTCGGATGCATCATAGCCGTCACGGCTTACTTGATCTATACGGGCCGAATAATTCTCTAAGGAATCTATATGTACAGCAAACATTTCGGTCTTACTAGAAAGCCCTTTGACCTGATCCCTGACCCCAGGACAGTATTCATGAGTGATGCGCATCAGGAAGCGCTGGCAATTCTTCGGTATGGCATAGTTGATCGAAAGGGATTCCTCCTTTTGACAGGGGACATCGGCACAGGCAAGACAACGCTTCTACAGGCATTGATAATATCATTGGACACAAGGGTTCATGTTTGTTTTATTGCCAATCCCACTCTTTCTGCGGCGGATTTCTATTATTTTCTTTCATCCAAGTATGGCCTGAGCGACTATGACGGAAACAAGGCCAAGTTCTTGATATCTTTCGCAGAGTTTCTCAAAAACTGCAGACAGAGTGGTGAACGGGTTTTGTTGATTATTGATGAAGCCCATGTTTTTCCCGTGGAACTGCTTGAGGAGATCAGGCTTCTTTCCAATCAGGAGTTCCAGGAATATGGATTGCTGTCCATTTTTCTGGTAGGCCAACCGGAGCTGAACGACCGGCTTGCTCATGAACGCTTATTACCCCTGAGGCAGAGGATCGGTATAAGGTTTCATCTGAAACCGTTTTCAGACAAGGAAACCGCTGATTATATAAATTTCAGGATGAGGAAGGCCGGTGCTCAGCGTCTGGATATTTTTACAGATGATGCAATCAGATTGATTCACCATGTGAGCGGGGGGACTCCCCGGGCGATCAATGTACTGTGCGATCAGGCGCTGCTTAGTGCATTTGCCGAGAGCAAATTGGCCGTGGATGCCGGGATAGTGAAAGAGTGCGTGCAGGAATTGAAGATTCCGGGAGAAGTCGCTTCCCCGTCCGTTCCGCCTAAAGGTGTTTTCAGATCTTCTGACAAGTCGTTTCTATGGCAGATGGTGACGGCTTTGTTGGTGATCCTGCTTTTTTTTCTGATGCTGGGAATTTTTTTCAAGATATACCAGGATGTTTCATTGGATAGCCTGAGTATGAGTGCCGAACCAGTGAATCAGGTAAGCCTGAACCTTGGAACCTCTTAAATAAGGAGTAATGCTGTGGGAAAGGTGTTTAAGGCCCTGACCAAGGCCGAATCCACTGCCGGTCCTGAGAAGGATGACATTCAGGCGAAGATTGCGAGCGAGTCGGATTCTATTTCGGAAAAATCTGTTTCAGGTTTTGAAAAAATGGAGGCGTCCACGGATACAGGCACAACGGTTAAAACAAAACCGGCCGTAGAAAAGACGGCCGCCGTCCCGGACAGTGTTGACGTGGAAAAAACCAAGGCCGGCCCGGAAAGCGCTGTGTTTTCAAAATCGGTTGACATGGGCGCAGCCGGTCAGGCATGGGATGAAAGGCTTGTCGCTGTCACCGGGACGTCTTCTCCTGTTGCAGAGAGTTTCAAAAGGCTGCGCAACAAGATACTCCATCCGTCCACTGGTGAGCCGCCGAAAAGTATTCTGATAACAAGCGTTGTGCCTGAGGAGGGGAAGAGTTTTGTGTGTGCCAATCTAGGCGCAACCATGGCCCAGGGGCTTGAACAGCATGCACTAATGGTGGATTGTGATTTCAGGAGGCCATCTCTTGCGCCTCTTTTCGGATTGTCGAATGATACGGGACTGGTAAATTACCTTCGGGACGGCACAGACCTGTCACAACTTATCCAAAGCGTCGGATTTCAGAAGCTCTCCATTATCCCCAGCGGCCCTCCGCCGATAAATCCGGCCGAACTCCTGGATTCGGGCAAGATGACCGCTATGATCGATGAGGTTGTAAGCAGGTACGGCGACAGGCTGGTTATCCTGGACAGTCCGCCGGTTCAGGCAGCCGCTGAAACAGCGGTTCTTGCCAGGCATGTTGACGCAGTTGTTCTTGTGATACGGTGGGGGCAATCAAGAAGAGAGCAGGTCAAGCAGCTTATTGAGCTTATCGGCGAGAGCAAGATTATCGGGATTGTATTTAACGCTGTTAAGGTTAGTAGGGTGGATGAGAGACTGAGTGGACGTTATTATGGAGGTTATGGAGCCTATGGTGAGTATGGTCGGAAGGCGGGCAGACCTCATTAAGGTTCCGGATTCAAGGGTTATTTGATCGGAATTTTTTTCTGTTCAACCCTGAACCCTGAACCCTGAACCCTGAACCCTGAACCCTGAACCCTGAACCCTGAACCCTGAACCCTGAACCCTGAACCCTGAACCCCTTTTAACATATGCCGTATATTTTTAAAAAATATTACCCCACCAGAAATATCTTTTTTTTCTTTGGGGAGGGGCTGCTCATATTTCTGGCGATCAGCGGGGTCTATCGGTTTTTTCTGGGCAGCACGGAATATTTCG
>JAYEJK010000017.1:0-5861 GCA_034660535.1 Thermodesulfobacteriota bacterium
ATTGTGAGGTTACAAAATCCTCAAATTAGCGCTGCTAGTCCTGCGGTTTTGTAACCTCACAATCGGCCCAATCCGACCTAAATCTGAGCGCAATATTGTCCAACTTATTTTTACTTGAGCCCTAACCCGGACAAGCCGGAAAAGTTCAAAGCTGAAAGCAAAAGATATAATATCAATGTGGGTTTCAAAAAATTGTAAGAATCTAACCCGGATAAACTGGAATTTTTAAAGGTCCCGGACTATTTTCAGTACCCCCCTGAGGGGTATAAAAAACAAGAAAATTACCACTAAGGCACTAAAATAATATGCTCTCAATCAATAAACTTAATATTCAGTACGAAAAGAAGCATCTTTTCAGGGATGTCTCTGTTCGTGTTCATCCCAGGGACAGGATTGGACTTGTCGGTGTGAACGGGGCCGGCAAATCCACGCTTTTAAAAATTATGGCCGGTATCATTGAGACCGATCAGGGGGTTGTCACCAAGGCAAAGCTTATAAAAACGGGTTACCTTCCGCAGGAGATCGCCTCGGTTGTTTCCGGCCGAACTCTTTACAAAGAGGCTGAGACCGCATTTGTCGAGATTCTTTCCCTTAAAAGCGAGCTTGACGAAATAAATTCGCGATTGGGTGACGTTGATCCGGATTCTCCGGAATTTCCCGGGCTGCTTAAGCGGCAGGGGGAACTTCAACATTTAGTTGACCAGACGGATATCTTCCGAATCAGGTCCCAGGTCGAAAAGGTTCTGACAGGGTTGGGGTTTAAGGAGTCCGACTTTGACAGGGAATGCAGAACATTTTCAGGCGGCTGGCTGATGCGGCTGCTCCTTGCAAAACATCTGCTTGCCCGCCCCTCTTTGCTTCTACTTGATGAGCCGACCAATCATCTGGATATCGAGTCTCTTACCTGGCTTGAGGAGTTTTTAGAATCCTATTACGGCAGCATGGTGATAATCTCTCATGATCGCGCTTTTCTGGACAATCTTACGACTGCTACCTGGGAACTCAGCCTGGGCAGGCTTACAGTCTACAAGGGCAATTATTCCAAGTATGTTGAGGAAAAGGAGATCCGTCTGCAGGTGCAGCGGGCCGCATATGCAAACCAGCAGGCCATGATCCAGCAGACCACCCGCTTTGTGCAACGGTTCCGTGCAAAGTCGACCAAGGCCAAACAGGTCCAGAGTCGTGTGAAACAGCTTGAAAAGATGGATTTAATTGAAATTGAGGATACTGAGAAGAAGATATCATTTAAATTCCCTCCCTCTGCCCCGTGCGGCCGGCTTGCCGTTGAAATCACTCGCCTTTCCAAGGAGTATGGAGTTCTTAAGGTGTTTAAGGACATCACATTTGAATTGAACCGAGGCGACAAGATGGCCGTGGTGGGCGTAAACGGGGCCGGTAAATCAACATTTGTAAGGCTTCTTGCCGGACTTATAAAGCCCACGGACGGAAAGATCCGACTTGGGCATAATGTCAAGCTCTCCTATTTCGGCCAGCATCAGGCACAGGATCTGGACCCCGGGTTCACTGTCCTTGAAACCATGAACATGGCGGACGCGGATAAGACCGTTACTCAGGTACGTTCATTGCTTGGAGCGTTTCTGTTTCAGGGTGATGACGTGGACAAGAAGGTGATGGTTCTGTCGGGAGGTGAAAAAAGCAGGCTGGCCCTTGCCAAAATGATAGCATCTCCTGCCAATCTGCTTGTCATGGATGAGCCCACAAACCATCTCGACATGATCTCTCAGGAGATCCTGCAGCATGCACTGGCTCAGTATGACGGATCCATTATTGTGGTTTCCCATAACCGTTATTTTTTAGACAGCTTTGTAAACAAGGTCGTTGAGATAAAGGACGGCAGGGCAACACTCTTTGAAGGGAATTTGAGCTATTACCTGTACAGGAAAGGTAAGACGGTTTCCCTGAAGGAAGAGCAGAATTTACAAAAAAATATTTCAAAAGAGAATAAGAACTTATTAAGGTCAAAGGGCAAGGATGCCAGACAGGCGCTGGCAAAGATCAGGCAGGAGAAAAGCCGCCGCCTGAAACCATTTCAGGATACCGTCCGTAAGGCTGAAAATAAAATCGAGAGCCTGGAGGAAAGAAAGGCGGAACTTGAGCATATAATGGCAGACCCGGATCTCTATAGCGATAAAGAGGCCTTTGCCGAACGGAGCCGGGAATACGCTGCAATTCAAAGGCGCCTGGAAAGGAACTACCGAAAATGGGAGGATGGCCAGGCCGGAGTCGAGAAGATCGAGGCCGAGTTCCGCCAAGCAAACCATCAGCAACATTAAATAGCTACTTGACCCGGAGCAAATTAAACATTATTCTCAACCGCCGTATATGTAAGAAATGATGAATGATGAATGTTCGTGTATCGGAAAAATAAAGTTTCACTTATTCGTATAAGATTCGGCATACCGTCATTCCGGCATTTAGTTAGCCGGAATCCAGAACACGGCTAATCCTGGATTCCGTCTAACTACATGCCGGAATGACGAGGGATTAAATTGTTCCGTGTTTTTGCCCGAAGGGCATTATGTTCACATTTTCGACCTCTTTTTACCCCTGGTGAAGGGTTACTATGAAACAAGACAACGATATTGCTGCTTCAACACCCCAGGATCTTGCCAAGGCCTATGAATTTAAAAATGTAGAACACAAATGGTATAAGGTCTGGGAGGAGCGGAAGAAGTTTAAGGCCGGCCTGGATAAAGATAAACCATCATTCTGTATAGTCATTCCGCCGCCCAACGTCACAGGCGTTCTGCATGTGGGCCATGCGCTGAACAACACCCTCCAGGACATCCTGATCAGGTACCGGAGGATGCAGGGCATGAACACGCTTTGGCTTCCCGGAACAGACCATGCCGGAATCGCCACCCAGAACGTGGTGGAGCGTCAGCTCGCCGAGGATGGGACGAACAGGCATGACATCGGACGGGAAAAATTCATCGAAAGGGTCTGGAAATGGCGCGAGGAATCCGGCGGTCAGATTATAAACCAGCTCAAACGGCTGGGGGCATCGTGTGATTGGGACAGAGAACGATTCACAATGGACAAGGGGTTGTCGCGCGCGGTCCGTGAGGTCTTTACCCGTCTCTATGACGAGGGATTGATCTACAAGGACGATTACATTATCAACTGGTGCCCCAGATGTCATACCGCGCTTGCCGATCTTGAGGTGGAGCACGAACCAACAGACGGCAAGCTCTACAATATCCGCTATCCGTTCAGCACGGGCAATGGTTATCTGGTGGTGGCCACGACCCGTCCGGAAACAATGCTTGGCGATACCGCGGTTGCAGTGCATCCGGATGACGAGCGATTTAACAGCCTTGCTGAGAAATCCGTTACCTTGCCGCTTGTGAATATCACGATTCCGATTATCTTTGATTCGTATGTGGAAAAGGAGTTCGGAACAGGCGCGCTTAAAGTGACGCCCGCACATGACGTGAATGACTTTGAGATTGCCGGGCGTCATGACCTTCCATACAGAAAGGTAATAGATGACAACGGTAACATGAATGATGAGGCAGGTGAGGCATATTCAGGGCTTGACCGTTTCGAGTGCAGGAAACGGGTTGTTGAAGATCTTGAGCAACTGGGACTTCTCGATGGTATTGAAGATTACCGGCATGGCGTGGGTCATTGCTACCGTTGTCATACTGTTGTTGAACCTTATCTTTCCAAGCAGTGGTTTGTAAAGGTGAAACCGCTCGCTGAAAAGGCGATCAGCGCAGTAAAGAATGGTGACATCAGGATATATCCCAAATCATGGGAGAATACGTATTTTGACTGGATGTACAATATCCGCGACTGGTGTATTTCACGGCAGATATGGTGGGGACACCGGATTCCCGCCTGGGTCTGCGGATCATGCGGAGAACTGATAGTCAAGAGCACTGACCCGGAAAAGTGTCCGAAATGCAAGTCCACGGATCTGACCCAGGAGACGGATGTGCTGGACACCTGGTTCAGTTCAGCGCTGTGGCCCTTTTCCACGCTTGGCTGGCCGGAATCCACAAAAGAGCTTTCTCTTTACTATCCGACCTCTGTTCTTATCACGAGTTTTGACATTCTCTTTTTCTGGGTGGCCCGTATGATAATGATGGGCATCCATTTCATGGGGGAGATTCCGTTCAAGGATGTTTATCTGCACGCCCTGGTCAGGGACGAGCATGGCCAAAAGATGAGTAAATCCAAGGGCAATGTGATGGACCCGATTCTGGTAATGGACAAGTATGGAACCGATGCCCTTCGATTCACCATGACTGCGTTTGCCGCCCAGGGGAGGGATATCCGCATCTCGGAAGAGCGTATCGAGGGATACCGTCATTTTATCAACAAGATATGGAATGCGTCCCGTTTCGTGCTTATGCATATCCGGGACTGTGGTCCAAAAGAGGCCGCATCTGTGGATGCGGACGGCCTTTCGCTTCCGCATCAGTGGATTTTAAGCCGCACTAACAGGGCGGTCAGTGAAGTGATCAAGGGGCTTGAAGACTACCGGTTCAATGATTCCGCATCCGCGATTTATCAATTTGTGTGGCGTGAGTTTTGCGACTGGTACCTGGAATGGATCAAGCCTGCTCTCTACGGCGATGACCAGGAGGCCAAAGCCGGCGCCCGCCGGGTTCTTTTTGCGGTCCTTGAGATCACTTTAAAACTCCTGCATCCGATAATACCTTTTGTTACCGAAGAAATCTGGCATGTCCTGCCCGGCAGCCGCAAAAGCATAATGACCCAGCCTTTCCCCAAGGTCAGGCCGGAATGGGAGAACAAAGATGCCGAGACGGCAATGACCCTTCTCATGGGCGTGATAAGCGGCATCAGGAACATAAGGAGCGAGATGATGATTCATCCATCCGCTTCGATTGAGGCATCCGTTATCTGTCCTGACGCGGAAAAGGCATCAACCATCGAACAATTCGGCAAAGACGTGAAGGCCATGACACGCGTGACCTCGTTGTCGATCAGGGCAAAGGGAGAGTGTCCCAAAGGCGCGGCATCATATATCTTTGACGACATTGAGATATACGTGCCTGTAAAGGGACTGGTGGATATTGAAAAGGAAACGGCCAAACTGACAAAGGAGAAGGGTAAGGTCGAGACCCAGTTGAAAAAGACCAGGCACAAACTCTTAAACGAAAAATTTCTGGCAAATGCACCGGAAGATGTGGTTCTGAAGGAGAAGGAAAAAGAACAGACTTTTATCGCCAAATTGGCAAAGATAAACAAAAGCATGGCGCGATTGTCCGAGATTGAAGGAGGCTAAATAGAGGCGTATGGAAACACGGGTTTCGACCATAGATATTATTTCCGGTATTTTTTGTCAGGCTACAAAAAAAACCCTGGAGAAAAGCACCAAGAAATTAATCAAGTATTCCGACACGATTCAGTCCATTCCAAAGATAAGCTTAAAACCTGAACTTGGATGCTTTGTTCAGTTCAATGGAGATTACAATGGACTGATAGTGATTAATTTTACCGCTGATGCGGCTATGAATATTTACCGGAACTATATGATAACCATGGGGTTGCCCGAGGGTGATCTTGCAAAAAATTTCACATCGTCTGAAGTGGTCGACACAATGGGCGAGATGACGAATCAGGTGATGGGAAGGGCAATGCGCATGATTGAAAGCAAATATGGTCTATGCTCATCTTTCGGTCAGCCCAAGTCCCTTGCCTTGAACAACGCGATCACACTGACGCCTGAATTGAGATATAGTGATAACCGCCGTATGGTTTTTACAATAGAAACAGGCCGGTTTACCATTGAGCTGTCCATGGAAAAAACGGAGTTTATTTCACTGAACGAAATCACCGGCGCCTGACTAGTAAATATTCGGCTTGAT
>JAYEJK010000018.1:0-5825 GCA_034660535.1 Thermodesulfobacteriota bacterium
TTTGATATTCACGAAACCGCAAGCGTAGCAGGGCTACGGTGAGGATTTCGGGGATGTCAAACCGGCTAAAGGTGTGATACAGTTCGGAAACGGAAAATCCAAGTTATTTCTTTCCAGACCCTTAGTGCCGAATTGATTATTAATTTACAAGGTCTGTATGAAAGTCCCTTTACTTGATTTAAAGGTTCAGCTTGTCCCGTTGCGGGATGAGATAATGGACAGGGTTACGCATGTCATTGATTCCTGTGGCTATATCCTTGGTCCTGAAGTTCAGGAATTAGAGAAGGATGTGGCCGCATATTGCGGGGTCGGTCACTCCATTGGAATGTCCAGCGGGACTGACGCCCTGATTGCGGCCCTTATGGCCATGGGAATCGGTCCCGGAGATCTGGTGCTGACCACACCATATACTTTTTTCGCTACAATGGGCAGTATCTTGAGGCTTGGCGCCAGGCCGCTTTTTGCAGACATTGATCCGGCCACATACAACATTGACCCGGACCAAATGGCCTCACTCCTTGAAAAAAATGATGAGATCAGGAATAAGGTCAAGGCGATATTGCCGGTCCATCTTTATGGACAATGTGCGGATATGGCAAGGATACTGGAATTGGCGGAACGTTATGATCTTCCGGTAATCGAGGATGCAGCCCAGGCTATTGGCGCTTCATATCCAATCGTGAAGAATAACGGAAGCACCTGGCTCAAGGCAGGGGCCATGGGAACGGCCGGCTGTTTTTCTTTTTTCCCGAGCAAGAATCTCGGTTGTATGGGCGACGGCGGCATGGTTGCCTGTAACGATGACCAGTTGGCGGAGAGACTTAAGATCATTCGAGTGCATGGCGGTTACCCCAAGTATCACCATTCCGTTGTCGGGGGCAACTTCCGGCTTGATGCCATTCAGGCTGCGGTACTTAACGTGAAGCTCTCCCGTCTGCCGGAATGGCACAGGGCGCGCAGGCGAAACGCGGCATTGTATGACAGGTTGTTTGAAGAATCAGGCATGGTTACCGGGGGCAAGGTCCGGACACCTTTAGCGAAATATGCCGTAGAATCAGAAAAAGAAGCTTTTGAAATTGATTACCACATTTATAATCAATATATTATTCGTGTTTCAGAGCGGGATAAAGTGAAAAAATTTTTACAGGATGAGGGCATAGGTACGGAGATCTATTATCCAATTCCCCTTCACAAACAGAAGTGTCTAGCCGGCATGGCTTATTCTGAACTCAGTTTTCCGGAATCCGAGAAAGCTTCTCTGGAAACCCTTGCTCTACCGATTTATCCGGAATTAACCAATGAAATGCAGCGTTACGTGGTAGAGCGGATCGCAGCCTTTTTCAGTTGATGATGAAAGATTCCAGGGGGTCAGTGGTTCCGCGAACCCTGAACCCTGAACCCTGAACTTTATAACCTTATCTATTCTATGACAACAGGACCGGTGGTACATATTGGCCGACTTCTCCGTTTCCCGGCCGTGTTTTTCTGCTTATCGCTGCCTGTATGTTGCCTCTCCCTCCTTTTTACTCACAATAGTATCGCCTCTTCATTATCCGGTTCGTCGGAGAAAATCTTGCTGGTGCCCGATCGGGAAATAAAGCTTAAGAATCAGTCTATACCGGTTTGGAAGACAATATGGGATCAGGCCAGGCAGTTAACCAGGTCAGGTGATTACCAGGGAGCAGTTCTTAAATATGATACTCTGCTCAAACAAAAGCCGAACCTGGGGGAGGCGAGATGGGAGTTGGCCCGGATCCGGATGGAACTCAAGGAGTGGGACAAAGCGTCCGAGATCCTTGAACTCCTTGCAGAGGCGGCGCCTGAGAGGACGGATTATCTTGTCGGTCTTGGTCGCGTCATGCAGGAAAAGGGGCAACTTCAGCGTGCGGCTGATCTTTTTTTAAAGGCATATGAGAAGGAGCCTGACAACATTTCAGCCTTAAACGGGTTTGTACGGTGCAGGCTTAAGCAGGGGAAACGTGAGGATATCCTGCCGTATCTCGAGGAACTCAACAGGACTGATCCGGATGATCCTGCAATACAAAAAGATCTTGCGATGTTATATTTCGATCATGCCCGATATGAAGACGCCATGCCTCATCTTGTCAAATTGGCCGAATCAGAGGATGTTGATCTTAAGACACTTACTGCCGCGGCCCGGGTCCATGACAAGCTGGGCATCAAGGAGCCGTCTGCGGTTTACTGGCAGCGCGTGGTGACAAGAGCGCCGGAAAATATGGAGGCCCATACGCATATGGCCTCTTATTATGAAAATCAGGGCCGCTCGATAAAGGCCCTGGATCATGTATTGATCCTCTTAAAAAAGCATCCTGATAATCCGTCACTCCTCAAACGGGCAGGAAAGTTCCTTGTTGATTCGGGCCGTTTTGACAAGGCTCTGCCGCACATCCAACGATATATCAAACAGCGCCCGAAAGACAAGCAGGCTATCCGCTCGTTGGTTGGAATTCACGCGGCCTTGGGAAATGAGTCGGACACGCTTGCCGCCCTGGAAACCTATTTCAGGGTTGAATCCAATCCTGATCCTGAAAACCTCAAAAAAGCCGCCCGGCTGTATGACGCCGCAGGCCGTTTCAGGGAAGCGATCCCCCTTTATAAAAAACTCCTCCTTAAAACTCCGGATGACCCGGAGATTCTTGCCATGCTTGCAGACGATCTCATTGCCATAGGCGAGGCCGATGGAGCGCTTTCCATGTGGAAGCATCTGGTAAGAGTGGAACCCGACCGAGTGGATGTTTACCGCTCAATGGCTGATCTGCTTGAGCGGCTTGACAGAAGGCGGGAACTTGTTGAGATGCTTGAAACGGTTCATGAACTGAGGCCGGATGACGAGGCGACCATATTGAGACTCGCCATGGGGTATCTTGAGCAAGGGGATTTTGATAAAAGTCGAACATTTTTTGACCGGATAACCGGATCCGGTCAAAAAAGACCCGAATTTTTTGCAGGGCGTGGCGACCTCCATGAGAGACTGGGCATGCAGGAACACGCGCTCAATGATTATGAGGAAGCAGTTCGGCTTAACCCATCAGATACGGATACCAGGCTTAAGTGTATACGACAGGCAGGTGTTCTGGGACTCATTGATACAGTACGGAAGCATCTTATTGAACTGGAAAACGACCCCGGATTTGAGGGAACTTATGAATTCAGACTGGTAAAGGCGGCTGCCCTGAAGGAATGCGGTGAATATACGACTTCTCTTCAGGAATACCGGTCTGTTCTGGATTCTGTTGCCCCTGAGCGGGATTGCCGCCGGAGTCACGTTCTGGTCGCCATGAGCGATCTCTTCAATAATGCCGGACTGGCCCATGAGGCGGAACAGGCCCTCCGTATGGCGCTGAATTCGGACTGTGATAAACGTGTCACGCTTTCTCACTTGTTTGATCTGGCGCTGGATTCCGGCAGACTTCAAGACAGCGAGGTCTGGCTGAACAGTCTCAAGTCATTTGAACCTAACAGCAAGATAGGCCTGATGCGTGTTCGGCTCCAGCAGGCAAAGGGTGACTACCGGGATGCAATAAGGACCTGCCGGCGAATATCGGCAGAGGCCTGTCAGCAGGATTCCTTGACTGCGGTTGTGTATGGTTCCACGGCAAGAAGGAGATGTAATGAAATTGAATTTACTATGGGCCGGGTCATGGTGGAAGCGGACAGACTTGAAGCTGCGGAAAGGTATCTCCTGCGGCTGTTGAATGGCGGGAAAGATAATCTTGAATTGATGGTGCTTCTTCAAAAAATTTACAAACTCTCCGGAGAGACCAAAAAGGAAGGAAAAATATATTCCAGGGCGCTTTCTGTTGCGAATAATGATTTCGGCCGGCTGCTGCGCATTATTCAGCTTTACCGGGAAAACAATCTGCCCCTGGAGATGCGTAAGGTTGCCGAGATTGCCTACGGGAAGGCCCCTCATTCGCTCAAGGCAAGCCTGTTACTGGCCCAAGCCATGGTACTGAATGATGATAGCAGAAGTGGTCTTCTTCTGGAACGGATTGCATCTGATTATCCTGAAAACAGCAAGGCTGCCGCAATAATTCCGGGACTTCTGTTTAAAGCCGGCAGATTACAGGACGGACTCGACAGATGTGAAGCCATCCTGACCGAGGAAGACTTTAAACGCCCGGACATTCTGCTTCAGAAGGCCCGCATCCTGTGGGCAATGCACGAGCAGACCGAATCGATGGATACCTATAAGAGATATCTTGAACCCTCTGTTGATCAGGCGCTTCAAGATAAATGTCAGGCCCTTAATTTGCCTGCAGGGCCATTTGTCAAAAAAAGAACGGTTTGGGAAATTCTGACCTTTTTGCCGGGAAAGGAGACCGGTCTTGCGGACCATATCCTTTCCGTTTCACATGCCGTGGACGATAATACGATTGAAAAGCGTACCTTAAATAGTGTTGCCGCGCCTTTTTATTCCAGGTACATGTGGCAGAAGAGGTTTAAGAAGGAACTGGATGCCAGGCGGTCTGTGCAGCGGAGGGAATATTTTCAAGCAGTGAATCAATATGAGGCCCTTTTAGAGGATTCCCCGGGGGAGGAATCCCTGATGTTTGATCTTGCCGGGATTTACAGTCGCCTTGGCAGACTGGAAGATGAGGCCGCTCTTTACGAACGTTTATCTGAACTGAGCAAGGATTTTCCAGGGCTTTACGATGCTTTGGAACGAAATCGCGTCAAGAGGCGGCCAAGGATTTCTATCGGATACGGTTACAGCCGGGAAAAGGGTTGGGATGATTATAAAGATATGGAAAAGGAATCCGGAGATGTCTCTGTATGGTTTTCTCCGCGTACCCAGCATCAGGTGGACATATCCGCCTCCCGTAGAAACTACAGGTCATCGGAAAATGATGAACGGGTCAGGTCCAAGAGGGCCTACCTTTCATACACGGCTGATTTTTTAAATGGATTGTCCATTTTCATGGGCACCGGTTTTGAAGCTCTTGACCATGACCATACGAACACCGCCCTTTTAAATTGTGCCCTTTCCGGAAAGTTCGGCGATAAGGTTAAGAGCCGCATCGCATTTGGACGGGACATAACTGCCGATACAACAGCGAGTCTGATTCGGAATATCGTGGCCCAGGATGTGACGGCTGCGATTTCCGTAGACGTGCTGCCCCGACTGCTTATGGGAGGAGATTTTGCCGTCACTGATTATAGTGACGGCAATTCAACAACCGGTTATGAGTTGTGGACATCGTACATCGTTTTTTCCGAACCGAATTTTTTAAAATTCAGTTACTCGTACGATTTTAAGGATTCACAAGATGGTCCCAACCCGGGGGACCCGCTTGATGATGGGTTTGCCGAGGATGATTATCCTTACTGGTCTCCAAAAAATTTCTGGATTAATCGATTCAGCCTGTTTTTTAAACATCAGTTCTCAGATGATCATCTTGATCGCGGAGTTCCAAGGTACTTTGCCGCGGGATACTCTTTTGGTTATGATTCCGGCGGCTATCCGGTTCAAACTGTGGAGGGAGGTTTTTTCATAGAGTTAAATCCAAGTTTCATTCTTGATGCCAATGGACGGATTACGTCGGCTGAATCATATCGCAGCAGAGATTTTATCTTGTCGGCATCTTATAGGTGGTGAAGTTAGGGATTGGTGAATGTTTACGTCTATGAGGTATAATCGAATATTGTTTTGTAATTACTTAGTACCTTAGTGGTAATTTTCGTAACCGTTCAGAGGGGCCCCATATTTTGCAGACTCCTTAAGACTGTAATCGTTCTCAGGCGCTCCATATGGGCGTTAGCAGTGCGGCTCACTATATAAGTAATATGTGAGCCGGACTGAT
>JAYEJK010000019.1:0-5815 GCA_034660535.1 Thermodesulfobacteriota bacterium
CTGCATGAATTGTTTTTAAATATTATTAGTACCTTAGTGGTAATTTTCTTGTTTTTTCTGGCAGGAAATCAAAAAGGTGAAATATTTTTAAATAGTTACACGCAGCTGTTAAGGTACTTATACCCCTCAGGGGGGTACTGAAAATAGTCCGGGACCTTTAAAAATTCCAGTTTATCTGGGTTAGTAAAAGTTAGGTTGAAGGTGTGACGAGTTTTTCCCTTCAGCGCAGCCGGCTGGACTTCAATTCATCACGGATCATTCCGGACAACCTGGATACAGCTTCATCAAGTGGGAGATCAATGCTTTCTCCGACGGATCTTTTTTTTATCTCTACAAGGCCTTTTTCGGCAAAACGCCTGCCTACAGTCATCCTGTAAGGGATGCCGATCAGATCGGCATCCTTGAACTTGATTCCCGGACGTTCATCCCGGTCGTCAAGAAGCGTTTCCACTGATTCCTTTTTGAGATCTTCATAAAGGGTTTCCGCCGCCTTGGTGATTTTTTCATCCTTGGTGGAAAGATTGAGGATGATCACCTGAAACGGCGCAATGGGCAGAGGGAATTTGATGCCGTCCTTATCGTGATTCTGTTCTATGGCAGCGGCCACTGTCCGGCTCACTCCAATGCCGTAACAACCCATTATGAAGGGGATTTCCTGCCCTTGGTCGTCGAGAAATCCTGCCTTTAACACATCGCTGTAACTTGTGCCGAGCTTGAAGATGTGGCCGACTTCGATTCCGCGGGTCAATTTCAGTTCTCCGCCGCATTCCGGGCAGCGGTCTTTTGTTGTGATCATTCTCAGGTCAGCTACCTGCGCCACCTCAAAATCCCTGTCCAGGTTTGCATTTAGAAAATGGTGGTTTTTTTCGTTGGCGCCGATAGCGAAATTGTGCATTTCCGTTACTTCCAAATCAGCCACAACCGGTATCTTGATCCCCACAGGACCCAGATAACCACTGGGCGTTCCCGTGGAATCAAAGATCTGTTTATCATCAGCCGGTTCGACATCAACGGCGTTTAACAGGTTTTTGAGCTTCACCGGCTGTACCTCGCGATCACCACGCAGAAGCACGGCAACCGGTTTGTCGTCCGCCATGTACACCATGGTTTTTACAAGATTTTTGGGCGAAATACCTAAGAATTCCGTGACAGCGTCAACTTTCCTTTTTCCCGGTGTTTCGATTTTTTCAAGGGGCAACAGTTCCGGCTTGTCAGCGGATTGGACAGGCGGTTTGCATCTTGCTTTTTCCGTATTGGATGCATAGCTGCATTTTTTACAGATCACCAGTGTGTCCTCTCCTGTATCGGCAAGGACCATGAATTCGTGGGAAAAGCTTCCGCCGATCGTGCCGGTGTCAGCCTCGACGGCACGAAATGAAAGACCGCAACGGGTGAAGATACGGGTATATGCTTCATACATCTTTTTGTATGTGACTTCAGCGTTGCTTTCGGTTGAGTCAAAGCTGTAAGCGTCTTTCATGATGAATTCCCTGCCGCGCATCAGGCCGAAACGAGGTCGAATCTCATCCCTGAATTTTGTCTGGATCTGGTAAAGGTTTATCGGCAGATTCCGGTAGGAATGGACGTTTTTTCTGACCAGATCGGTAATTACCTCTTCATGAGTCGGACCCAGGCAATTTTCTCTGTCATGGCGGTCTGTGAATCGCAGCAGTTCCGGGCCATACTTTTCCCATCGCGCTGATTCTTTCCACAGGTCTGCAGGCTGCACCATCGGAAGAAGCAGTTCCTGGGCGCCCGCTCTATTCATTTCTTCCCTGACGATCTGTTCCACCTTACGGATGGAGGCCAGGCCCAGCGGTAGATATGAATAAATCCCGGATGTCAGTTTGCGGATGAAACCTGCTCTCAGCATCAACCTGTGGCTGACCACCTCGGCCTCTGCCGGGTTTTCTTTCAGGGTGGGCAGTAATAGTTTTGAATATCGCATTATTTTTCCTGCTTTGAATTATTTGATAATTCATCCAGTTCGGATAGGAAAACCCGTAACAGATCCTTTTCCTGAACTTTTTTGTAAAGCTTTCCTTTTTTAAAAATAATCCCCAGGCCTTTGCCGCCGGCAAGGCCGATGTCTGCTTCCGCGGCTTCGCCGGGACCGTTGACCACGCATCCCATTACTGCAATTTTTAAGGGAGTGGAGATAGATTGAATATGTTGTTCGACTTTTTCTGCAAGAGCAAACAGGTTGATTTCGCATCTGCCGCACGTGGGGCAGGAGATGAGTTCAGGGCCTCGCACACGGATGCGGAGGCAGCGCAGGAGTTCGTATGCCACTCTTATTTCTTCAACCGGGTCTCTGGTGAGTGAAATTCTTATAGTGTCACCAATGCTATCGTGAAGCAGCATTCCCAGGGCAACGCTTGATTTGACTGCCCCGGCGATTAGTCCTCCGGCCTCTGTAACGCCCAGATGCAGGGGGTAATCACTTTTTTTTGAGAGTTCCCTGTAGGCATACACGGTGTTCAGAGTATCAGAGGATTTGATGGAAATTTTAATATCAAAAAAGTTCATATCCTCAAGCATAGCAACATTTCTGAGCGCGCTTTCAACCAACGCGGCCGGCACCGGATGCCCGTATTTTGCCAGTATGTCCTTTTCAACGGAACCCGAGTTTACTCCTACCCGGATGGGCACTTTGTGCTGTTTGGCGGCAATGATGACTTTTTCGAGTTTTTTACGACCGCCGATGTTACCGGGATTAATGCGGACCGCCTGGGCGCCGTTTTCCATGCTTGCGATCGCCAGGCGGTGGTCGAAATGGATATCGGCTATAAGAGGAATTTTGATTTGATCGCGGATTTTTCTTATTGCCCTAGCCGCGTCCATGTCTAAAACAGCAACCCTGATCAGCTCGCATCCGGCATTTTCCAGCCGATGGATCTGGGCAACGGTCGTCTCCACGTTACGGGTGTCCGTGTTTGTCATAGACTGAACCGTAACCGGCGCATCACCGCCGATGGGGATATTGCCGATTTTAATTTGATGTGTCTTTTTCCGCGTAATCATAACATTTCATTATAATCATTACCCTCTGTTTTTGCACTATCTTATCAAGGGGTTGTATAAAAAAGGCTTTTAGTGCCTTAGTGGTAATTTTCTTGTTTTTTGTGGCAGAAAAACTCCGAAGTTATATGTGACGCCTGTGGTGCCACATGTTTTAAGGCACTTATCCAGGACCTTTAAAAATTTCCAGTTTATCTGGGTTAGACTGAAGGTAGAAGGCTGAAGGGAAAAACTCGTCACCCCTTCAATCTGTGTGTTTTAAAAAGAGTGAACATTTATGTCGCTTGACAGGGCGTGGCAATATATTAAACTGCCTTCTCTTTTATCAGGGTTCGCTCAAAAATAAATTTATATTTTCAGGTGTCGAGGCGCCCGCATGGCAAGGCGCGAGGAGGGCGAATAGCAGGGCTGTTTAGCCGACGAGTAACGCAGCCATGCGGGATGGATCGGCGCATCAAAATGTGAAGTTATTTTTGAGCGAGCCCTTAGGTGAATGTTTACGAAACTAGAAATATTTGGCGCATTGCCTGGTGTGGAGCTTTTAACAATATGAAATATCTTATTACGCTGGTCGGGCTTGTATTGATTCTTGAGTCATTACCATACGTGGCCTTCCCTGAGGCAATGCAGGAATGGCTGCATCGGCTTACACAAATGAACCCAGGTGTGCTGCGGTTGATCGGCTTGATTGCCATGGGAACCGGCCTGGTGCTCTGCTTTATTACTCAGAGGACGGACTGGATTCAGTAAAATCGTTCACAGGCGCCCCATCTGCACGCGATCAGGATGGTTCACATAGGTTTACTTATAGTTCGCCGGACTGATCACGCACATATGGGGCGCCTGTGAACGATTACAAAGCAGGCGAATATTTTTTTTCTTTCCTTGCCACACTTGTGTGGATGCACATGACATTCCAATACGACATAGAGGCATATCATTTTGATCTGCCTGCTGAAAATATAGCCCAGATGCCTGCGGCCAGGCGGGATGAATCCCGCCTTCTTGTGCTGGACTGCAAAGCTGACCGAATCAGCCACAAAGCATTCAAAGATGTCCTGAAATTGTTTAACCCCGGTGATTTGCTTGTTGTGAATGACACAAGGGTATTTCCCGCAAGATTGCTCGGCAAAAAGGAGACAGGCGGTGATGTAGAGCTGATGATACTTGAGCACCCGGGGAATGTCGGTTCATCCGGTGATTCGGCTGTACAACATGTTCAGGTTACCGGTCTGGTCAGGAGTTCGAAAAGGCCCGGGCCAGGGGCAAGATTGATATTCGGGGAACGGTTGGAGGGGGAGGTCTTGGAGATTCTGCCCGATGGACAGGTCAGAGTCGATCTCATATGCCGGGGAGAGTTTGACGCATTGCTGGAGACATACGGAATGATGCCGCTTCCGCCTTATATCCGCAGGGATTCTCAAGGGCTGAAGATGGACAGAGAACGGTATCAGACCGTGTTTGCCAGGCGTCGCGGGGCGGTTGCCGCGCCCACAGCCGGCCTTCATTTTACAGAAGAATTGCTTGGCAGTATCAGGGAAAAGGGGGTCACCGTCACCAGCATCACTCTTCACGTTGGTTACGGAACCTTTTCTCCGGTCAGGTCAAAAGACATCCGGGAGCATCAGATCCATTCCGAATATTATTCCATCTCGGAAGAGACTGCGCAACTGATCAACAAAACAATGAATTCCAGTGGATCTGTCTGGACCGTAGGAACAACCGCCGCACGCGTACTTGAATTTGTATCTGATGAAAATGGGATGGTACGCGAACAGGATGGATGGTGCGATCTCTATATTTATCCAGGCTACAAGTTTAAGGTAGTTAAAAAGATGATTACCAATTTTCATCTGCCTGGATCATCACTGATTTTTCTGGTCAGCGCCCTTGCAGGGAGAGAGCGGATACTTAAGAGTTACAATGAGGCGGTCAGGCGGAATTATCGGTTTTTCAGCTATGGAGACGCTATGGCTATAATGACCTGACTGCGATGAAGGCTTTTGTAAGAATCTAAGAAGCGCTTTTGGCGCTGGATGAGCTTTCCTGTTTCGCGCAGTTTGCCGGTCCGTTTGCCGCCTTGCCGGTAGAACCGTTCTTTTTTGCATTGGACTTGCCGTTTTTGGGTGCGCAGGACGTTGACCCGTTATCGCAGTAACCGTCCGAGTACCATCCTCCACCCTTAAGCTGGAAAGAACTCATCGAGATAATCTTTTTTAAATCCCCTGAACAATTCGGGCAAGTGGTTGCCGGGTCGTCGGAAAAGCTCTGCCACACTTCTGTAACTTGGTGACAGCAGGTGCATTCATATTCGTAAATCGGCATTTCTTTTTATACTCCATTTTGCTCAATTGGCTTTTAAACCGTGATGGTATGTCTGTAAGCATTTACCGGGGCTGCCTGTTGACTCATTATAGCGGGCAGTCCTGAGCATCCCAAGGGTACGGATGCGGCGCTGGTGATCGCTTACATATGCCTTAATGTAATCCCAGTCGGTGTTTCTGTCAATGTGTGTGCCTTTGAAAATGAGAATTTTTATTGAAAGGTCAAGGAGAATAAGTAATTATGAAAGGTTGACCCGAGAGATTTCATAAAATGGGGTGTTTTCGGATGATAATTAGTGCCTTAGTGGTAATTTTCTTGTTTTTTTGTGGCAGAAAAACTCTAAAGTTATATGTGACGCCCGCGGTGCCACATGTTTTAAGGCACTTATACCCCTCAGGGGGGTACTGAAAATAGTCCAGGACCTTTTAAAATTTCCTGATTATAACGGATTTGGGGGAGGAAAGCCTTG
>JAYEJK010000020.1:0-5804 GCA_034660535.1 Thermodesulfobacteriota bacterium
ATTTAGCAGAGGCTTTCAGCAAAGAGGCCCGCCATGGAAAGTGAAACGGTATTTGTAGATACCTCGGCTTTCTATGCCTTGATGGACCGTTCTGATAATAATTTTGAAAAAGCAGCCGGCTTATGGAGATCCTTTTTGGAAAAAGACTTCTATCTCCGGACCAGCAACTATATCATTGTAGAGACGTTGGCCCTGTTGCAAAGCCGATTGGGTTTTGAGGCTGCCAACCTTTGGTACAGGGATGTACTAAGCCTTGCGGAAGTTCTGTGGATTGACGGGTCGATGCATAATCTGGCCTATGAACTCTGGCTCGGTTTCGGGCGGAGGAAACTGAGCTTTGTTGATTGCGTCAATTTCGTAGCGATGAGGCATTACAAGATCGAAAAGGTCTTTGGATTTGACAAACATTTTGCTGAACAGGGTTTTGAGGTTTGGCATTTGTAAGGTCGGGCACCTTTAGGGAAAGAATTTGATTATGACTCAAGAAGTTCTACTCTGTTATCCTGACTATATCCACCCAGGTTGATCCCATAGAGTTAGCATCTGCCCGTAGCCTTTCTCCTTTGCAGTCTCATAGTTGTTCTTAAAAAACCCTTCCACTCTCATTGGCATATTCCGTTATATGCCCGAATATTTATATCACTATGTAAAATGGATGTCTTTCCGGTACCGCGACAGGTACCGATGATTGGCGCAGCACATTGTGGAATCATACTGGCGGCTACAGCCACATGTCGATCGGATACGACCAGGCCATGCGTAGGGTCGTAACCCCGCCATCCGCCCGCAGTCAGATAGACCTCGGCCCAGGCATGCAAATATCTCTTCTTTTGATCCGGATCGCCTTCCTGATAGCCACTGACAAAGCGGGCTGCAATGCCGACAGCACGACAGGCATCTATAAAAAGAACGGCCAGATCGCGGCAGGAACCCCGGCGCAACGCGAGGGTTACTTCAGGGGGCTCGGGATCACCCTTTTCGCGAATTGTCAGCTTACACGTTTCATAGATTCGTTGATTAAGGGCGGAAAGAAACTCCAGTGTCTGATTCTTTACTTCAGAAGCAATGGATTCGGCAAACAGCGAAACCGATTTATCCGACATAGGGCGGGAATAATAGGAAGCAAGGCGTGGTTTGAGCTTGTCAGAATAAGTCATCGGCAAGGTAAGGGCCGACGGATCAGTGATGATGTAATCAAACGGGTTGCTACGAAGAGTTTCTATTGTGAAAAAGGAAGTGACTACCAATGAATTTGTCAGCCCGTTGAACCAGGTATTTGTGATGCAATTACCTTCCGGATCTATGCATTCCGAGATGCCCGCGGGCTTTGGCTCAATCTGCATGTCAAAACGAATTAATCTTTGAGAGCCATCACCACGTGGCCTGAGGCGAATAGTATGCGGTTCAAGAAAAACAGGCCCGTTATAAGTATATCTGGTTTTATGTGTCAATTCGAAAAACATAATTCATGAATTTTTATTCATCCTGTTTATCTTGTCAAAAAATGGAAATTTTTATACTATTAAGATGGATTGTCAGAAGGCACATGCCTGGCAAGTACGCCCTCGATCCATTCTGAGGGGAGTCCATTGACTGATTGACGCAACCGGTCCTGCCACCACTTTGTCATCTCCAGCAAATCATCTCTCTCGTTACGATGCTCGATAATTCGGTAAGAATCACGGAAATAGAGTATAATATCCACGGGAAAATCGACATCTGCCGAACTGATGCGCGTTGAGTCAAAGGCAAGACATCCAACTTTGATGGCATTCCGCATTGAGTCCTCGTATTTGAGTGTCCGGTCCAACACGGGCTTACCATAACCTACTGCCCCAATAATCTGGTAGGGTGTACCCCTAGAAACCTCCACCCAGTTCCCCTGAGGATATACCAGGTAGAGCTTAGGCTCGTTGTCTCGTGCTGCCTGTCCACCCACAAGGCCGTGGATGTTGAAATCCAGGCTGCTCTCATCAAGCGCTTCTTTGTCCTCCAGGGAGACCTGGCGGACTTGGCCAGCCAGGGCATTGACAGCTTTAAAGATTCGGTCAAAGGGCTCTTCCTTTTCTGCCATGAGGTCATCGAAATAAGTCACCACCTTGTCGCGCACTGACCTCAAGCCGGAAGTCATTAAGAACATGGAAAATTTTTCCTGCTGATAGATGGATATCTTGCGAGCTGTTATACATTCAGTTCCCGAAGTCACAAGGGTATCTGCGATCCCTACAAGGCCTTCTTGTACTTTCATGCCTAAGCAAAACGTCATAGTTTGAACTCCTACACTTTAAGTAATTTACTTTTTAAATGGCTGTAATGCGAAAAAGATTTCAAAAATGGCGTCACTAATTAAATTCAGCTTAATCTGAAGACTGTTCGGGAACTCGTGCAATCCTCCAGCGATGATTTCATGGGCATTGGTATAATCTAACTCTGCACGAAGCTGGCCCAGGCGCTGTTCCGCCGGGTTTTGAAACATCCCTGTCGGTGTGCCGGAAATGGCTCGCAGCGACTCCTCGGCCTCAATAATACAATGATGAATGGATCGAGGAAACTCGCGATCAAGGACCATAAAATCTACGATTCTGTCTGGTGAGATGCGGCCATGACGCTTCCGGTACATTTCGAAAGCGCTCGTAGACCGGAGTAGTGCGGACCACTGTATATTGTCAAATAAAGATCCTACATGGGAAACCGACGGGAGCACAATAAAATATTTCACATCAAGAATTCTTGAGGTCTTATCAGCACGCTCCAGCATACGCCCCAGTCGGCAAAAGTGCCAACCATCGCCATGGGACATGGTGGCATCTGTGATGCCCGCGAAGAGATAACCGGCTATCATGATGTCAGTAAAGAGAGCGTGCGGTTCTTCCACTGCGCGATCCATTGAGTCCCTTGAATTCATCATTAGATAAAACTTATTAATTTGTTCCCACATTTCCGAAGAAATGAATTCGCGTATCGATCGTGCATTCTCGCGTGCAAGGCCCATACATGATTTAATTGAGTTCTGATACTCCGCATCGAAGGTAAGAAATTGAATTACGTTATCCTTTGTAGCTGCGTCGTATCGTTCAAAAAAAAGCTCACGGTCGCCTGTGGTATTCACCAGGGGCTCCCATTGATCAAAAGATCCAATGGGAAGATCAAGAATCATGTTAAAATTCGCATCGATAAAACGCGCAACATTGTCAGCACGCTCAACGTGTCGACTTACCCAATATATCGAATCAGCAACGCGGCTTAACATAGAATCATTTCCTTGTCAGCTAAGCAGACAGCACCCAGGTGTCCTTACTACCCCCGCCCTGGGATGAATTAACAACCAGCGAGCCTTTCTTCAAAGCAACCCGGGTCAGACCGCCCGGAAGTACGTAGATCTCTTCCCCGTATAGAACATAGGGACGTAGATCGACATGCCTTCCTTCAAGGCAATCACCTGCAATAACCGGAACACGTGAAAGTGACAGCGTTGGCTGCGCGATGTAGTTTCGAGGGTTGTCTTGGATCCGCCGGGCGAATTCTTCCCGCTCATCAGTTGTGGCATGGGGGCCAATCAGCATCCCATAACCGCCTGACTCGTTGGCAGCCTTAACAACAAGCCGGTCAAGGCACTCCAGGACGTACTTAAGCTTCTTTTCGTCCCAGCATACATATGTTGGGACGTTGGGAATTAAAATATCCTCGTTCAAATAGTACTTGATGATTTCAGGAACATAGGCGTAGATAACCTTGTCATCAGCAATACCCGTTCCTGGAGCGTTAGCCAACGCAACGCGACCAGCTTTGTATACCTCCATCAAACCAGGTACACCCAGCAGGGAATCAGAATGAAAAACAAGCGGATCCAGAAAATCGTCGTCAATCCTGCGATAAATTATGTCAAGGCGTTTGAATCCCTCAGTGGTCCGCATCATGACGTAACCATCAGCAACTACGAGGTCTCTTCCCTCAACCAGCTCCACACCCATCTGCTGTGCCAGGAAAGAATGCTCAAAGTATGCTGAGTTATAAATACCCGGCGTCATCACCGCCACGGTAGGAGCCGCATCAGCCGGAGCAAGATACTGAATGGTATCAAGCAGACGACTCGGATAGTCTTCCACAGGCAGGACGCTGCATGAATCGAAGGCCTGTGGAAAAATTCGTTTCATTACCTGCCTGTTTTCCAGGACATAGGACACCCCTGACGGACAACGCAGGTTATCTTCAAGGACATATATCTGCCCGTCTGTATCGCGGACGAGATCCGTCCCGGTTATATGACACCAGATTCCATGAGGAGGATTGAGTCCCACACAGGGCTTACGAAAACTCTTTGCTGAGCGGACGACACCTTCCGGCATGACCCTGTCTTTTATAATCTTCTGATCGTGATAAATGTCGTCAACAAACAGATTCAATGCATAAACGCGCTGCTTAAGACCGCGCTCTATCCATTCCCATTCTGACGCCTCAACAATGCGGGGAATGATATCAAAAGGTAAAACCTTTTCCCTTCCTTCGTGGTCCCCATACACATTAAAAGTAATACCCATGTGAAACAGGGCACGTTCGGCCGCCTCCTGCCTTCGCAAAAGCTCTCCGTCGGGAAAAGACTCGATTTTTTGAACCAGCAAATTTGCATAATCTCGTGGAATGCCGTCGGATTCAAACATCTCATCAAAAAAACTTTCAGCATGGTATGATTTGAATTTCAAAATATTTTCTCCCCATAATCTAAAAAGGCACGAAGATTAAAATACAAAAAATTACCAAAAGGGGGTATCCACTTCATTGTCCTTGGGTATATTGTAGGTTGGGTTAAGCGGTTATAGTCATCACTTTTGTTGGGTTCGCCTGACTTAATAGAACCTCAACGCACTGAGGTCACTGCAAAATTAGCGAACCCAACAAAATTAGTTGCAGACTTACGGCTTAACCCACCTACAATTTGTCGTTTAGGGTAGCGAAGTGGATAGCCCCCTTACCAAATATGTTTGCTGTTAACTGCTTATTAAGGATTATGAGGATTTTTTTATAGAATTAATTTCAAGAGACGTGCCAGAATGAAAAATTCCGTTGATTAGTGAAGATAACTTCTGGTTATAAATAGTATAAATAAAGAACAGTGTTTTTTCGTTGTCCTTGGCTGTGAAAATGCGGAAGAGAAAATCCTACAAAAATGTAGAACAAAAAGTGATTTATACGAATATGTAGATTTCGTTTTTTAACACTACCTTCACTCCGTGGTTTCAGTGATAGATATGAGGAAACTGAAATTTCACCGTTTTTTTGAAGGTTTTGGGGGACGGTAGCCACATTTCCCTTCATTTAAGGTAGCTCGCCGAAATAGCTGGCATATAAAATACGTTGCATATTTTATGCCGTAATATCAAGTACTTAGGACGTTAACTTTTCCATGATGGCAGCTACCGTTACCTGGATCTATGGGGCACGGCTGGAAAATACCCCCGAACGTAGGCATAAAGTCAGAGGACGTAACAGTTTCGCATTCTCGGACCTGAGACACATCATTGCCAAGGCCGCCCTGAGTGAGAATTTTGATACATTGAGTTTTTGTGACTTTAGATAATCACTTATTTTCCTGGCCGTTACTAAGGAACGTACAATAAATAACTTGATAGTATAGGAATTTCCATTTTTTTCTGTAAAATCAGCGGTGTTATGGTAAGAGGGGGGGGTGATTCAACAAACTAATGACCGCAAGGTAATGATTACTGATGCGAGCTGCCGATCAGAACATATTTCATCAGATATTTGAAGATCATTGGGACGAGTTTAAAGAGTGCTACGGGTGGTAT
>JAYEJK010000021.1:0-5798 GCA_034660535.1 Thermodesulfobacteriota bacterium
CGCCATAGGATGGGTGTGAGGGCGGTTGTCGTTAGCTCTTACCTGCCCGCCATCGCACTCGCCGTAACCAGATATGCGAAATTCAGGCACTTGTGCTCAGGCGAGGCGGGCGGGGCAGTTAGCTTTTTTTAGCTAAGAGCTAATAGCTTTATCCTGAACCCTGAACCCGTGAACGGTTACAACAAAGGATTAAGAAAGGAATGGGTAAATTTCTTGACATTTCTGGGATTTATCTGTAATAAATGTAATTGTTCAGGTTCAGGAATGGTTAGGCTATTAGTGGGTTTAGTAAGTCTTTTTCCTAAAAGCCTTCAGCCTTCAGCCTATCCACCTAAGTTACATTCCTGCTATCAAAATGACAATCGGGTTTTATCGGAGGTTGATGTGCTAATAAAAAACTCAAAAAACACACATCAAATAATATTAATTTTCTTCCTCCTTTTGACGCTGTCATTAATTCTGCCCTGTAACTCTAACGCAAATCCACTTATAAAAACCGGCGATATAAACAATGATGACTTATGAACCCGGAAAATGTTGCAACTGAGCATACAACTTTGAGAAATTGCATGAAAGTATCGACTCAAATCACAGAATATATCCGTTAGATAAGGTAGGGGAAAAGCTATGCTTGATTTTGTGCACGTTCTGCACGAACGTCCCGTAGGTTTCCTATCGGTGAGGTTGTCATATGGATTGCAAAACTCGGTGGCTATCTGGCCCGAAAAAACGACGGCCCTCCTGGGACTATAACTCTTTGGAGAGGATGGAAGCGCCTCACGGATCTTACAGAGGGATGGACTTTGGCGGCTCAAGTATGATAGTTATGGGTAATAGAAAGCTATCGTGACCCCTAATTCCCCATGTGGGTAAAATCAGACTGGCTTAATTTGCCAGGCTTATGTACTTGAGGAAAAAACACCTCCCTGGCAGGACCTTCTGTTGCACGCCAGTTTTTTACCCTCCGCTGAAAGGTACGAATTTGTCCGTCTTGGAAACATCCCGGGTACTCCCTCTGTAAATGCTCGAACAGGGTTTTTGCTTCAAAACCGGAATTGTTTTCCAAAAACGATTTGACCATCTCCCATACTTCATCGAAGGGATTTTCACGAGTTCGCCAGGTCCGTATTCTCTCTGCCTTCAACTCACTGGGAAGTTTGCCAAGATCTCGATATTTCCTGGCTGTCTTTTCATCCATTCCGGACTTGGCGGCTGCAACCTCCAACGTCTTTTTCTCCTGCAAATACTTCATCAATTTCCTCGCTTGATTGTCTGTGATCATTCGTGGTCCTCCTTTAGTCGGACTTGAATAATCGATTCGTAATCAATCGGGAATTTTAATTGTCGTTAGGGGGGAATTATAATTGACGCTGATCAGGCTTGTTTTTGTTGGTCCTGGAAAGTACGCTGATTAAGGTAACATCTCAATAAATCCTGGCATTCCGAATGCCTCCCCCTTTTGCAAAGGAGGATTTAGGCCTCCGGCGCGTAGGGCCTACGGCTCGGAGAGGGGATTTTCTTGATATAGCCCTGATTTAATGAGAACTTATGATTTAAATCACTTATGGCCAAGTAATTACTCAACTGGTAGAACCTTATTATGGTACCACTACCCGAGGTAGTGGTTTAGGCCGATTAATAAATCTGAAGGGACCCTTATGTTTTGTGCTTTGGGGAAAGTTAAACCGTATGAACCCATTTTGTACGCTTTGATGAGAGTATGACAAGATGATTTTTAAATTGCTCAGGAGAATGGAGGCGTAAAAATGGTAGAAGAAGCTTTATAGCGTTTTGGGACGTTGTAGGATTGACCTTCAACCGAATTACACCTGGGTGCTTGCTAAGAGGGAGGACTACCCAATCACCAAAATGTTCATCAAGAGTAACAAGAATTCGATTTCCAGTAATTGCTTTCTGCAATATTTCATAGTCATCTGCTCTGGCTTGGCCGACTTCAGACGTACGAAAACATCGTGGCCTTCAACACGCAAAGCCTGAGCTACATCCAGTCGCAACATTTGATCCAGATAAAGCTTAAGAAGCTCAGGCATAGGCTGCTCTGACCTCTGTGTGATCAATAAATGCCTTGGCATAAAGCAAGGTTGCCTGGATATCTTCTTTCTTCAATTCCGGATAGCCGGCAAGCAAAGTATCCCAAGACTCACCTTCTGCTATCTGTTCTAAAATAACAGAGACAGGAACCCGTGTCCCTTTGATCACAGGCTTTCCATTGCAAACTCTTGGATTAAGCTCAATTCGGCCCATAATAATCATCACAAGTCCTCCTGAAAAATTTCTCTTATAGTAGCTTTCTATGACATTGATGTCAATTAATTCGTGGCCAGAGTTCCTAAATCCGTGTAACCTGTTCGCTTGTGCTCCAGGCCGTCTCAAGCTTGCTGCTGGCGGGAGTTGCCACCCAACGCAAACCTGCCTGCCGTATCCGCGGCGAAGGCTGGAATTGGGCAAAAAGTGGCATTTTTCAAAGGACTATCAAAGCGGGTACGAGACAAAAAAATAATTTGTAAACAACGTCCGGAAAATCTTAATAAACCAGTCCGGGCATTCCGATTCCTTCCCCCTTTTGCAAAGTGGGATTGAGTGAGATTTTTCTAATGCAGGCTGGACTTATTGAGATGTTACCATTTCTTCACCAGATTTCGCCTTTGATTTCTTTTAGTGCCTTAGTGGTAATTTTCTTGTTTTTTGTGGCAGAAAAACTCCGAAGTTATATGTGACGCCTGTGGTGCCACATGTTTTAAGGCACTTATCCAGGACCTTTAAAAATTTCCAGTTTATCTGGGTTAGATACCTTTGAAGCCCGACGGACCAGTGCGGCATAATATCGAGTCCAACCGACTGTAGGGCCTTGTTTTCCAGGACAGAATATTTAGGTCGAGGCACTTTTGCCGGGAACTCTCCCGGATCCGCTTTTGACAACCTCACAGAAGCGTTCGTGAATTCAAATATCTTGCCGGCAAACTCATACCAGGAGCAACTTTCTTGAGCAGTGACATGATACAGGCCATAATCTGTACATCGTGAAAGATGCACAATCTGGCGGGCAATGTCTTCTGTATATGTAGGCGTGAGGATATCATCGTCTACAACCCGCACTTCATCACGCTCCTTTGCTAGTTTGAGCATAAGCGTGACGAAATTATGTCCTCCCTTGGCACGGCAAAGGTTCATTCCATACAGACCTGAAACACGCAAAACGAAATACTTGTTAGCGATTGTCCGAACAAACAGCTCTCCTGACAACTTTGTGTTGCCGTAAACGTTCAATGGGATCGGCAAATCCGCTTCCACATACGGAGCCTGTTTAGCTCCATCAAAAACATAATCAGTACTGATATGCATGAGAGTGTATCCAATCTCGTTCGATACCTGGGCCATATTCCTGGCACCAATCCCATTTGCAGCATTGGGTTGTGGTGCTGATCAACATTCTTATTTTACACTTGAGTCAAAAGAAAGGTCAAACGGAGACCTGACCCTTTTTTTAAACACGCAGGCCTGCCCATCTGGCGGGCAATGTCTTCTGTATATGGCGTGTTATCTGAGAAAACCTACCTTCGGGTGAAAGGTTTTCTCATTCCTTTTTTATGCATTAGGTTGCTGTTTTTTTTGCTTTAAGTTTGGCCACATTGGGCTTTGGCGCAGTGCTTTCTTTATCTGCTTCAGTTGGTATATGTGGTCGTATCATATCATATAAATACCATTGACGTTGAGGAGAAAGATCCTTGATTGGATGAACCGGAGGCAATTTCCCCAGTTTCTCATCGAAGCGGTCTGGCTTTTTTTTAAGTAGAGCAAATGTTTCTTCCTTGGCGTCAACGCTCATCTTTACTGCAATTTCTCCAAGCGCATTTTCATCGGTTCTAAAATGTTGATATCTCGTTATCTCAGGAAGTTTTTTGAATATTTTTCCCAACCAAGTTGACCATTTTCTGAATTGGAAGACCTCACGCCCTTGGCTGTCTCTGTACCTTTGACATGTGTTGAATCCCCCAGTTGTCGATAAGTTGATAACGTCAACCAAATGATCATAGGTATAAACCTTTGAACGTCTATATCGCTTCTTGATCAGCCCAAAGTACCCATCCGGTGAGAATTTCGTATGTCCAACTAACATAAATGACAAATTAATAGATTTGTGCTTCCCTGTTATGACGCGGTACATGAGGTACTGTATAACGGCATTGTTTTTGTTTTGGCCGACGCAATTGTCTGCCGTCAGGAACACATGTTCCTCTCCTAACCCGTAATTATCGAAAAAATGGTCCAGTAACGAAATCACTGTATCAGCACCCTTGCCCGGAAAGTCAGCTTCGTCAATGAGGTAGTTGACTTGCTGAGGTATTGCCTCACAGCAAATGCCGAATAACTGTGCAGTTCGTGGAGATTTGAAGTAGATTGGCCCGACTTGATGATCTTCATAAGGGAACTGTAGCTGTTGTGCAAAATCCCACGAGTAGTGCATAGCGGAGCCTTGGACAAGATTAGCTGTCCCATCCGGTGGAGTACTATCATACGACTCTTTGGAAATTTGTATTGATGCTCGGTAGTAGTCGCGTTCTTTCTTGGCCTCAATAAGATGCTCTCTTGCCCTCATCAGACAATCCAGTTTGTATTCCTCGTCACCAATAGCAATTGAAGCATTAATCAATTTCTTGTTATCTTCACAAGTCATGCATAAATCACTCTTAGTTCTTGAGAAAACAATGTGTGGGAAATTCTCAATCCACAATTTCCTGAAAGTTTGATACCCAACAGGATCGGAGCCTTCCAGATTCATGCTCTTCTCATAAATCCTATGCACGGATTTGTAGTTCATGATAGTGGGTAAATAAACCTTTAATAGCCCTTTCGCAGCACGCAGATCACGTCCAGGGTCAGGAAGACCATGTACAACACTGAAATTTTTTATAAAGGCCTTCACTTTCCTCTTATCCATCGGTTTGCAGGCATGCTTTGGAATTCTTCCTGTATTACCATGGCTGGGCGGCAATGTTCCTATTTCGGTCAAGTATTTCTGACGTCGCTTAAGACGATCTATTGATTCGCCATGGTAGAACAGAAACATGGTACGACATACGGGACGATCTGCATTGATAAAGTAATCGAATCTCTGACGATCCCTTCTGCTGCTTGTTCGTGCAGACACAGAATGCTCAGACGACCGCATGAAAGTCTGCAATTTACCAACAATGAAACTGTGTTGCTCACTCCATGACATCAGACGGAAGTCCTCGCGGGCATCAAGCACTTCGCTGACGCTAAAGAACTGCTGGCAATTTTGACCACAGGGGCATGGAGTAGACAAAAAACGCGAAACATCTTCTCCTTCAGCAACTTTAAGCGCTGCATCAAGGGTTTGAGATTTCCGCTCGGCAACTGGAGGGACTTGGTAAGCGGGTTGTTCCGAAACAAAGGGCTTCAGGTACTCATCTTCATATTCTTGAATAGAGGATTCAAGATCCTGAATGGCTTTCTCTGTGATTATAGTCTTTTTGCCTATCATATGAAAAAAGTATCATCCAAATTGAAGATGGTCAAGTGTCCAAAAATTATTACTCAGAAGTCTCATTCACCCAAAGGTAGGTTTTGCAGAATTATCAATAAAATTGATCTTCACCCGAAGGTAGGTTTTCTCAGATAACACGCCATATGTAGGCGTGAGGATCTCACGCTCCTTTGCTAGTTTGAGCATAAGCGTGACGAAATTATGTCCTCCCTTGGCACGGCAAAGGTTCATTCCATACAGACCTGAAACACGCAAAACGAAATACTTG
>JAYEJK010000022.1:0-5775 GCA_034660535.1 Thermodesulfobacteriota bacterium
TTCATCTCTGGAATCCTTGAAAACAGCACTTTTGCGGGCTCAACAAATACCTAACCCGGATAAACTGGAATTCTTTAAAGGTCCTGGACTATTTTCAGTACCCCGCTGAGGGGTATAAGGGCTCAAGGTAACCAAACGACGGTTACACTCCCCCCCCAAAAAAAAAGGCGCAACCCAATCCCAGGTTACACCTTATCCATCAAAAAGCAGGACTTACCCCACGTTTTGACAAACTCGCACAACTTTTCTTTACTTAATGCCTCTTCAAACAGACCATTCAATATGGTTCTCACCATCTTCTTTCAAAGCTGACGGAAAATATAAAAGAGATCCGACAATGCGGTTCCCAACACTGACACACACAAACTTTAATCCTTTTTCAAAATTTTTAAAAATCTAACCCAGATAAACTGGAAATTTTTAATGGTTACGACAATTTTGGTGGGCCCACCTGGACTCGAACCAGGGACCTACCGGTTATGAGCCGGTGGCTCTAGCCAACTGAGCTATAGGCCCAAATCCTTTTTTTTACGCGTCCGGGAACCGAACCCGGAAAAACTGAAAATTTTTAAAGGTCCCGGACTATTTTCAGTACCCTTAAGGGGTACAAAAAACAAGAGAATTACCACTAAGGCACTAAAAATCCGTATCAGCGCCAATTGACATCCAAAACTACCGGATTGCCCACACATAAAGGCAACACCACGCATTGCAGATGTAAACAATGAATTATATCCAAATGATATAGTTTGTCAACCAAAAAAAGTTAAAAACACTCTGCCGTAGTTCACGGTCTTAATGAAGAACGGTTATATGAATTCGTGTAATTGCCCGTCTTAAATTCCATACAATTTACATGAGAAATCAAAACATGAAGTATAACCGTTCAGAGAGGTCCCCTACTTAACAGACTCCTCTGTATGTAATCGTTTACAGGTACCCCGGATGTCCGCTAGCAGGCTGGTGAACTATAGTAAACCTATGTGAACCGGACTGATCGCGTGCAGATGGGGTACCTGTAAACGATTACCATGAAGTACAGGTTGCAGACACTCAAGACAACCCTGCAAATTTCAATAAATGTTTCTGAATTTATTTTTCAGCCCATTTTTTCAGCCACCCTCTTGACTTTTCTAGTATTTTTTATAAAAAAAAATTGATCGGCAGTGATGTTTGTAGTAATGTTGATCTATTAAATGTGTAAGTCGATTTTAAAAGGACACCTGATATGTCGTCGATAGTCGCGGAACAGGAACTCTATAATGCATGTTATGCGCTATTTGGCTCCAACTTGACCGTTAATAGAGATTTTCTTGAGTATCTTCAGCCGACCGGAGTTAAAACCGCTTTCCGGAAACGGGCGTTTGAAACGCATCCGGACAGGGGCAACGCTAAAAACGGAAAATTATTCAAGCAAAACTCTGATAATTTCCTGATAGTCCGCCAGGCATATGAAAATCTCACAAATTTCCTTGTTGCTAGAGAACGGGGATTTCGGTTTCCGCCTACCCCTCCAAAGGATACTGACTACAACGGTTACAAAAACGCAAGTTTCAAAAAGACAGGCAAACAACCATCACAGACCGCATACCGACACAAGAACAACTCCAATAATTCCGTCTGGGATGCGGAAAAACTTTATAGCGGCCCGGTGCCCTCACGAAGACTTCTTCTGGGCCATTACCTATATTACTCAGGTATCATCAACTGGAGAACCATTATAAAGGCCCTCATATGGCAGCGCACCAAACGTCCCCGCCTAGGTCGGATCGGACGCGACTTCGGCTGGCTCAGTGAAACAGATATCCCTACTATCCTCAAAAGGCGAAAACCATGCGGAAGATTCGGAGAGTCTGCGATTGATCTGGGCCTGCTGACAAAAACACAGCTAAAGATGATAATCTTTCAACAAAAACGCCTCCAGAAAAAAATCGGTGGGTATTTCACTGAAAACGGGATCCTGACCCATACTCAATTGCAGGCATATGTAATGAAGTGCTGCCAGCACAACAAAAAACTTGCCGAATCTTCGTCGAGAAATGGATTCAAACATTGAACTATAGCAACGTTATTTATCTACTCGTTGTTATCCTCGTCTTATCAACAAACAACATACCTGACACACCGCAGCTTCCCTTAACGTACGCACTTCCTCTCTTTATTCTCAAAGGAATCATATTTCAACATATCGTCCGCTTTCATTTCAGGCCGGAACGGGTCCGTAACGTGACGCAATATTCCACGTCCGAGCAAAGGACTTCCATCCTGGCCATACTGTTTTTTGCTGTTGATATCTATTTACTGGACATCAAATACTTCCTGGCCGGGCTCCCGCTCATGTCCCGAATTCCGTCGTTAATAAATCTCTGGGGGCTTGTCCTGTTTTTCCTCTACCTTTCCGTGATGTGGCTAGAGGCAAAGAGGAGTTATCAGACCGTGTTCGGCAGAGCACATACGGGCCGATCATTTCTTTCCACTAACATCAGAATAAACCTGCCGATTGTCCTTCCCTGGCTGCTGCTCTCCCTGCTCTCCGACATCCTGCAACTGACTTCCTTTCCCGTACTGAAAAAATTCCTTTCTTCACCTTGGGGTGAACCCACTATTTTCCTGGTCTTTTTTGCAGTTCTTGTATTGGTATTTCCTGCAATAATCACCAGGATATGGAACTGCACACCCTTACCGTCCTCGCCGGCCAGGCTCCGAATTGAGGAATTCTGCAGAAAACAGCATCTAAAATACCGAGACATCATGATCTGGCCCTTGTTCGAAGGCCAGTCCTTGACAGCCGGTATCATGGGACTGATCAGGAGATTCCGATACATTTTGATTACTCCGGCGCTGATAAAAACCATGACTTCGGAAGAGGTCGATGCAGTCATCGCCCACGAGATCGGGCACGTAAAGAAGTACCATCTTCAGCTTTATCTCCTGCTTTTGCTGGGTTTTGCTCCCCTGGCGCAGATCAGCACGATCCCTGTGCAATATTTTCTACTAAAGTCGAATTTCCTTTATTATATAATTGATTTTTCAAGCAACGGACCCCAGGCAGTGCTTGGTTTCATGAGCGCCGTTCTTCCATCATTCCTGCTCATGATCATATACTTTCGGTTTGTCTTCGGCTTTTTCATGAGGAACTTCGAAAGACAGGCGGATCTACAGGTATTCAGTGCAATGAAAAGCTGCTGGCCCCTTGTGCGGGTCCTTGAAAAAATCGCGTGGCTTGCCGGAGGGATAAGGGACATTCCATGCTGGCACCATTTCAGCATAGCCCAGCGTGTAGATTTTCTGAAACAGTGCCAGGAAAATCACTCACACATCAGGAGACATAATCTGAAAGTATATGTGTACCTTGCTTTATACTTTATAATCGTAACAGCAAGCCTGTTTGCAATATGGAAAATACCTGCGCCGTTGCCGGAAGGCGCTCCTCTTGAACGGTATATGGAAGCTATTTTCTTAGACAAAATCAAAAATGACCCTGGGAATCCTACGTGGCATCATCTTCTTGGAGACCTGCAATTAGAGAGGCAGATGTACGGGAAGGGAGCCGATGCCTATGAAAAGGCTCTTGCACTCAGGCCGAATTCGCCGGACACGCTGAACAACCTGGCTTGGATGCTCTTGACAGCCGTTGACAAGGACATCCGTAACCCTGTCAGAGCCCTGACACTGTCGCAAAAGGCGACGGCAATTCGTCCGCAGGGTTACATACTGGACACACTGGCCACGGCTTACTGGAAAAACGGTCTACTGAAACCAGCGCTGGATACGGAAAGGCAGGCAATGGCCGTTGATCCTGAAAACAGCGATTATTACAGAAAACAAATGGAAAAATTCGCTGCCCCCAGGCGGTTAGAATCACTAGTGATGAATGGGGAATTATGAATAACTCATCATTCATCATTCATAATTCATCATTCCAAAAGCGTCAACTTACAATCCAGACTGTACATCCCTTGGCATAATGTACAATCTTTGTCGACACACTGCCGAAAAGAAACTCTACTTCCTTTGAGACCCCTCGCCTGCCGATCACCACGGTGCCGAACCCCTCTTCCTTGATGGTATTCATTATCTCCTGGGCGATATTTGTGCCGATGCTGCATTCATGAGATGGGGATCTCAATGGTGATTTACAACTCTCAATATACCTTTCAAAAATATTGCCTTCCAGTACCCCCCGGTCAATAAGGATCTGCTTGGCCTTAGCCAGAAAATCCATATAGGCCTGCTGTTGCTCCCCGCATTTTTCCTTCCACTCCTCATCGGTTGCAAACAGGTCCCTGTCGGAAAAACGTTCGATCGTCAGAAGTTCGATGTGAAATTCTTCACTGTTACCGACTATCTCCCCTGTGTATTCAACGGCGCGTAGCGCATTTTCAGAGGCATCAACAGCGATGAGAATTTTTTTAGGATTCATGAGCTTCTCCTTGTCGGCATATCAGTTTTTTGTAAATATTCGGCAGCACTCCACAGGGAAGTGCAATACAAAAAAGTGACACCAGTAAAATAATGTAAATATTGCACCGATAGCTATCGGTGCTCAGGAACCCAGGATATCCAGGCACGGCCTCAGATCGTCCAGCATCTCGTCCACTGTGTCGTAATAAACGTTGGACCCTAATGAAAAATGAAGCATGACATTATTCAATTTTTCCGGGATATAGGGATATATCTTGCGCAGGTCGACCAGCCGATGCTGGAAAATAATGGAAAAATCATCCAATGACAACTTGTTTATGTCATTCTCGGTGAATCCCATCTCCAGCATGGCCCCAACCGTGCAGTCCCTCTTTCCCACGATAAAAACCAGAATGTTGCCCAACCCGAACAGATCGAGTGCAAACGGATTCTGAGAAAAATCATACGTGTAGTCAAAATCGATCCAACGATATTCCTTTGTTTTGGATTCGACCCATATGTGGTCCCTTCGGACATCCCCATGTTTTTCCCCGTGACTGTGCAGGAAACCGATAGCCTCGCAGGCGCCTATGAACTTCTCCAATATTACCGGAAAACTCTCCCTGAAATAGGTCTCATGGTCCTCTTCAATCCCATGGACTTCAATATCCAGGCTTCTACCCCTGATAAGGTCCAGCACTCGCATATTATTATTCACATCGTCGTGGTATGAAAAGCCCTGCATGAATCGCATGTCGCCCCGCACTTTATCAAGAATCCTAGCCTCTTTTTCAGGACTGCGATGACACAAAATTTTAGTGTTGCCGAGCATTATCGGGAATTTTTCGTAAAAGACCAGCTTGACGATTTTTCGTTCTCCTGTCTCAAGTACCTTGCATCTCTTAACCCAGTATTTCGGATCATCTATTCCAAACCGCCGCTCTATCTCATCTCTCAAGACCATATAATGAAGACCGTCAATAAAAATAACATCACCATAGGAAATGTTCATGAATTCGGATGTGTCTCGATAGATTTTCCCGCAGTGTCGAATTGGAAAATCAGGGTAATATTTTTTGACCAGATCTCTGACTTCCTGTGTCATGCCGTACTCCTGAAAAACAAGATAAATAGAATATCGAATATCGAACAAGGACAATTTATCGTACTTTACGACATTTGGGAGACCTCCACAAATGTTTTTTTTATTTGCAGCAGGTTAGAGCTCAAAACGGAGATTCAAGATGTATGAAAAGGAGGATAGCGTGTGGAATGAACTGAAATTTACCGGAAATTTAATAATGAGGGGGAAAAACAAACACCCGAGGTCATAACCGGGCCGTTGAGTTGACCATTAGCACGTGACAAGTG
>JAYEJK010000023.1:0-3800 GCA_034660535.1 Thermodesulfobacteriota bacterium
TGCATTAACAGATTGACAATTTTTGATCCATATGCGTATAAAATATGGTAACAACTCAGGTGAATAGGTTGAAGGTGGAAGGATGATCATATTAAGCGGAAGATGCTTTTTAATTGCGGCATCTGAGCGAGCCCTAAAGACTTAATAAATGGCTGCAAAACCGATTGTTGATGAACTGGAAAAGGGATTGTCGCAACTTAAGTTTCTTGATCTGTTCGACCTGGAAGAGATACAGAAGATACAGGACGCCTTTGCCGTGGCCGCCGGGGTTGCATCTGTAATCACCTATCCGGACGGCCGACCCATAACAAGGCCCGGTAATTTTTCCCTCCTGTGCAGTGAGGTCATCCGAAAAACGGAAAAAGGGCTTGCCGACTGTCTTCATTTCCACTCCGAACTGGGACGCGATAATCCGGATGGTCCTACCATTGAGATGCGGGAAACCGGAGGAATATTGAATGTAAGTATTGAAAATGTAGTAATAGACCGTTATGAGGTTGCCGTGTATGACGATATAAGGGTCGGCTCAGAAATAACTTCACATTTTCTAGGCCTCACTGCAACGCATCTTGAAGCGATCCCAAGTACTCGAAATCCTCAAAAGAGCGCTGCTATTCCTCCGGTTTCGAGCACCAGGGATCACTCCAACCTGCATCACATTGAAACCTTAAAATGTTAAGTTATTTCTGAGCCGACCCTAAGTCCGGGAAGATATGTCAGGCTTACGGTGCGGGATACCGGCAAGGGTATTGATCCGGAAATCATGGACCGGATATTTGACCCGTATTTTACCAGCAAAAAGATCGGCCAGGGCTCCGGTATGGGACTTTCCGTGGTTCACGGGATAGTCAGCAGCCATAACGGCCGCGTCATGGCGGAAAGCGAGCCGGGTCAAGGAGCAGCCTTTCTGGTGTTTTTCCCTGTTATTGAAAAAAAGTCGAACTCGGCCGGCGAGTTCGGCAAAGTGCGGCTCGCAAAAATAAAATGTATGATTTTTCACGTTTAAAAATAGAGCGGGCGGGAACCGTGGGTCGTATCCTGATTGTGGATGATGACACAGACTCTCTGGAATTGATAGCGGATATGGTTTCCTCGCTCGGTTACAGCATTGAAACCGCCTCGGACGGGCGCGAGGCAGCTGTTCTGCTTAAAGGAGAGGATTTTTCCACTCTTATCACTGATATCAGCATGCCGAGGATGGACGGCATGGAACTGCCATGATTGATTTTAATAGGAAAAGGGTTGGCCGAATATTTATGTATCGGAAAAACAAAGTTTCGCTGATTTGCATAGGATGAACCATCGTCATTCCGGCTAACTACATGCCGGAATGACGAAGAAATTAATTGTTCTGTGTTTTTGCCCATAGGGCAGTATGTTCACGATATTTTTAAATAATGGTTAGAAATTATAACCATTTAATAACCATTATTCACCTATTGCCAATGTCGAAATATTTGCAATAATTAAAGTAAGGAGTGATTTTACATGGGGCCTGTCAATATTTGAATTATGCAAATTAAGATGCCGGACAGCGGGTGTTAAAATGAAGCCTTTTGAAAATCAATATGCCGGTGAATTTTTCCGATTCCAGGGTGAATTGGAAGATGTCGGCAATATGTGTGAAGAGTGGGATTTTGACTTTCGTGCTCTCATCGCAGATATTGGTGTGCAGGTGGGCATTGCCGCACAGGAAAAGGAGCTGTATCTTGCGCTTTCGGTTGAACCTGACATTCCCCGATATTTCCGCGGTAATCCCGTGTTTATCAAAGATCTCATTTTAAAAATAGTGAATCATAGCCTGGGGGGCATGAAAGAAGGCGGACTGACAATAAAGGTCTGTTCAATGCCCATGGGTGGCGACGTTAATAAACATCGGATCGAGATAATAATGTCCGACACCGGACCAGGAATGGAATTGGAAAAACAGGAAGAGTTTTCACCGTCTTCCTTTGATTCCGAAATTTCAGAACAATCGTGCGGCAAGATCATGTCAGGACCATTTATAAGTAAAAAACTGGCGCGATTGATGGGCGGCAGGGTTTCAGTCAGGAGTGTATTCGGTTGGGGGACCAGGTATTCGGCAATTTTCATTCTGCGGGAAGTACCTTCTCCTGCAGAACGTTTGAAGAATAATTGGGGGCGGATTGTCAAGTCTATGAGGTCCGGTGAACAGATGGTCGGGGCGGCATATGTTGATAATATTCCCGTAAATTTTTCTGAGGTGGAAATTTTAAACCATCTAACGGCCTATGAGAATGTGCTTTCAGCCATCTTGCTTTTTGATGTCCGAACCGGCTTATTCAAAAAGAGAGCCTGGCTCATGCTGCAACAGCCTGCTGAAACAGTGGAACTGTTGAATATCGCAGACATTTGTGGGTGGCATCCCCGTGTCCGGTTGATGGGCTACTGGTATCCCGACCCCCCAACCCAGGCGTAAGCGCTTACATTACAGGGCAAGGGGTTTGCGATCCGGCAAGGTTTTTGCTACCCCGTGATCGGTTACACGCAGGCTATGGAATCGGATCATTTATAATTTTATGGAAGCATGATTTAAATCGATATTGTAGAATAAGACAGATCGGAAATATGGGTATGAGAGAAGATGTATGAAGATGGTGGAAATCAGGGAACGAGTTGTCTCCATTGAAGTTATTCACGCGAATTCTGTGAATACTCACATCGGCAGGGTGTGAGAAAAACAGAAAAGGGGGACGAGATGATGAACGAAGTAAAGAAAATCCTGGTGGCTGTGGACTTTTCCGAACATTCGGTACAGATTCTTCGGTCCGCGACTTATTTAGCCGTTCAGCATGATGCGGAACTTAAGATTGTCTTTGTGGTTGAGAATCCGTTTACCATGTCGGGAATCTCCTATGATGATCAACTGGAAGCGGAAATGATCAGATCTTCCGAAGAAAGACTCGATATGTTTTTAGAAGACAACATGAATCGGAGTTCTATTCCTTTTGCAGGTGAAGTACTGAAAGGTCATGTGACAGTGGAAATACTTAACTGCGCCGAGCGGGAGGAAAGTGACCTCATCATCATGGGCACCCATGGATATAGTCGTTTTGAAAAGATGTTGATCGGCAGCGTTGCCGAGGAAGTGGTGAGACTGAGTCCCTGTCCGGTCTTGACAGTTAACCCGAACAAGGAGGGAAAGGAAATGAAAGAGATAAAGAAGATAATGGTGCCGGTGGATTTTTCAGACAATTCGGTCAAATTTTTTGAGTCCGCAGTCGGCCTTGCCGGGAAAATCGAAGCGGAACTCCTCGTCGTATTTGTGGTTGAGGACATGTTTACCTTTTCAGGGCTGTCTATCCCCCATATCGCGATTGATGTGGATCAGTTTGAAAGGGAAATTGTCGTGAGTTCTGAAAAGAGGCTTGAGGGCTACCTGGAAGACAACATGGAGGGGATTACCGTTCCATGTACCAGCAAGGTGCTGAAGGGAAATGTGGCGGAGGAACTCTGTGCCTGCGCTGCAAATGAGGGGGTCGATCTGATTATAATGGGCACCCATGGATACAGGGGACTTGAAAAAGTCCTGATCGGCAGCGTTGCCGAGAAGGTAGTGCGCACAGCGCCCTGTCCCGTGTTGACGATTAACCCTTACAAATAGAGTATGGTATGTCGGAATTGATTTTCAGGCGTATGCCATGCTGATATATTAGAAGGCCTCCCGTAACCGATTATTCGGGAGCCCGATAAGGCTGCCTGCCAAGCAGCCAATCAACGGTCGGTTGAGCCCTGAGTTTTGCAGGAAGCAGCTTGGCCGTTGATTTTTTTTTAAACCT
>JAYEJK010000023.1:3900-5761 GCA_034660535.1 Thermodesulfobacteriota bacterium
CCCTGAACCCTGAACCTTTGAACCCTTTTCCGGCATTGCCGGTACCGGATATTCATCATGAGTGACGACACTATTCCAAATCTGCCGGATCAGAAAGAACTTGAAAAAGATCTGAGTGATTATCTATCCAATAAATACGGAGACCGAGTCAAGATCGTATCCGCCGGTCTTTTCCCTCAGGTTAAGAAAGCAGGAGAAAAGGAGCAGAAGGAAAAACATTCCGATAAACAACATATCTTTGATTTCAACATTAAGCCGGAAGAGCTGGAGGCCTATCTTGACGAGTACGTGGTCAAACAGGGAGAGGCAAAGGCCGTACTGGCCACAAAGATCTGCACTCATTTTAATCGGATAAGGCACGTCCGTGAGCATGGAGAGTTGTCCCGTAGGAATATCGGGCAGATTAAAAACAACGTGTTGCTCATCGGTCCCACCGGCGTTGGCAAAACCTACCTTATAAAGCGGATTGCCGGAAGGCTTGGCGTCCCATTTGTCAAAGGGGATGCAACCAAGTTCAGCGAGACCGGTTACGTTGGAGGTGATGTGGAGGATCTTGTTCGGGATCTGGTGCGTGAGGCTGATGGGGATATTGAAAAGGCGCAATGCGGGATCATTTACGTAGACGAAATCGACAAAATCGCATCAGGTATGAATAAATACGGACTGGACGTGTCTCGAACCGGTGTGCAGCGGGCCTTTTTGAAACCGATGGAAGAGACGGAAGTTGATATAAAGGTGCCCCATGACATGATTTCCCAGATCGAGGCCATAGAGAGGTACAGGGCAAAAGGAAAGCGTGAAAAGCAGGTCGTGAACACCAGAAATATCCTCTTTATCATGAGCGGCGCATTTGATGGGCTGGATGATATAGTGAAAAAACGGGTTCAGAAGCAGTCAATCGGATTTGAAGGAACGATTTCTTCTAAAAAGGACGTAGCGCTGTTTCTGAAAAAAGCAAAGGCCGAGGATTTGATCCAGTTTGGTTTTGAGAGCGAATTCATTGGACGCCTGCCGGTTCTGGCCGTACTTGACGAACTTTGTGTAGATGATCTGTACGAGATTATGATGAATGTCAACGCCTCGGTCGTGGTTGGCAAGAAACTCGATTTCAGAGCGTACGGTATTCATATTCTGTTCGAGGATGATGCCTTAAAAGAAATTGCCAAACGTGCGGTCAAAGAGCGAACCGGAGCCCGTGGCCTTGTGAGCGTCATGGAAAAGATACTCCTGCCCTTTGAGAAAAAGCTGCCGTCAACAGATATCAAGCATCTTTCAGTAACCCTGGATGTAGTGGAAAGGCCCATGGAGGAGCTTGGAAGAATTCTCGAAGATCCGGAGCGCCGGGCTTTTCACAAAGAGCGCTACAATTTTCTTGCCCAGGTTGAATTTGATCGTTTGGTGGATTTTATTATGCGCACCAGAAAAGCCTATTTCCAGGAGCATGAGGTCGATGAAACGCCTGAACGAGTGGCTCTCATAGCGAATCAGTGCCAGGAAGAGATCTCGGACACCTGGGACGTGTGCGATATTTTTATCAGGCTGGTCAAAGAGATTCGAACCTGCGCCGATGAAATATCCGAAAAGTGCGGGATGCAGGTGGTATTCAGCGAAGAAGCGGTAGACAGGATCCTTGCACGCAAGCCTCGTACGGCCGACACTGTAAGGCAGGTGTGTGAGGAAATATTGCATGCCTTTGAATATGGTCTGCGCCTGATGAAGCAAAAGGGAGATATAAACATGGTAGTCATTCCGGCGGAAGGCGTGGATTTTCCCGAAACATATATCAATTCATTAGTAGGAGATACCTTTAAAATTTGATTTGATTCAGATATCTCCCTTTCCGTTCCTGATTTCCAGCTAA
>JAYEJK010000024.1:0-19994 GCA_034660535.1 Thermodesulfobacteriota bacterium
CAGGGTTCAGGGTTCAGGGTTCAGGGTTCAGGGTTCAGGGTTCAGGGTTCAGGGTTCAGGGTTCAGGGTTCAGGGTTCAGGGTTCAGGGTTCAGGGTTCAGGGTTCAGGGTTCAGGGTTCAGGGTTCTTTAGGTGTTGAAATGTGGTGGTAATAGTTCAGGCTCTGCGTTCTCTGCGGTGAACGGTTATAAAAGGTAAAGGTGAATGAAGAGAATCAAGGTTTTTTTAAATCTATTTCCAGCTATAGTCTGTATGCTTCTACCTGGTCATGCACTTTGTCAGGAGAATTGGTTCGAGCAGGGAATGCTATTATCGTTTGCCCGGGATTACAAGGGAGCGGTGGACGCCTTCACAAGGGTTGTTGAAAAAGCGCCCGAGAATTCAGAGGCCTTTAACCACCGCGGTTTTGCCTTGGCAGCCCAGAATGATTTTAATGGTGCGATTAAAGACTACAACCGGGCTATAGAGTTGAATAAAAATTACGCGGTTGCCTATAACAATCGAGGGGTTGCCCTGGCTGCAACTGGTGACCACGATGGCGCAAAGAGAGACTACACCCATGCAATTGAACTTGATTCCTTATATGCTCTGGCCTACTTCAACCGTGGCTTTATTCTGGTCAGTGAAGGGAACTATGACCGGGCCATAGACGATTACTCAAGAGCAATCGAGATTGATTTAAAATATGAATCCGCTTACAACCAGAGAGGTTATGTCTGGGTCCGTAAGGGTGATTATGATCGGGCCCTTGATGACCACAACCGTGCTATCGAGATAGATCCGGGGTTTGGGGCCGCCTATAATAATCGAGGCGTTGTCTTGGCCGATAAGGGTGAATACGAAAGGGCTATTTCAGATCATACTCGTGCGATCGAGATTGATCCGAAATTTGCTGAAGCTTACAATAACCGGGGCTTTGCATGGGCACTCCAAGGTGATTATAATCGTGCAATAGCCGACTATGGAAAAGCGATTGAGCTAACTCCGGAATATGCGGCTGCTTACGACAACCGGGGCTTTGCATGGGCCAAAAAAGGTGACTACAAAGAGGCAATTAATGATTACAATAAGGCAATTGAAATAGATCCTTACTATGCAAGCGCTTATAATAACCGGGGTTTTGCATGGGCCGGCAGTGGGAACTATGACAAGGCCATAGAAGATTACACCATGGCAGTAATCGTTGATCCGGGATATGCATTGGCTTACAACAACCGTGGTTACGCATGGGCGGCGGACAGGGGTGAATACCAAAAGGCCATTGATGATTACACAGAAGCGATTACAATTGATCCTGAATATGCACTTGCCTATAATAATCGCGGCTATGCCTTTGCAACCAGAGGTGAATACGGGAGGGCAGTCAGCGACTACACTCGTGCGATTGAAATAGATCCCCATTATCTGACCTACTATAACCGGGGAGTTGTCTTGTCCATAAAGGGAGATTATTCACGGGCCATTGCCGATTTTAATAAGGTAATCAAGATAAGGCCTCATTATCTGGTATACAACAGCCGCGGCGTGGCATGGTTCAGGAAAGAAAATTATGACAAGGCAATAGATAATTATACGAGTGCTATTGAAAAAAATTCCAAGTTTGATAAAGCTTATTTCAACCGTGGTTTTACCTGGGCGGCAAAGACAGTGTTTGACAAGGCTGTTTTCGATTACAAAAAAGCTGTTCAACTAAATCCGGAATACAAAGATGCATACAACCAGCTTGCGTGGCTTCTGGCTGTCTGTCCGGATAAAAAAATCCGAAACGGCCGTGAGGCTGTGAAGGTTGCAGAGAAGTTGGTGAAACTTGATAAAAGACCTGACTTTCTGGATACACTGGCGGCTGCGTATGCAGAGGCGGGCAGGTTCAAGGACGCAATGTCTGCACAAAAAGAGGCCATAACCCTTATCGAAAAACAGGGCGACCAGCCTGATCTTAACGGATATGTCAAACGTCTGAATGCCTATAAGGCTTTTACGCCTCCCTGGAAGATCCGTATGGAGGACCGGGAAGGGGCCTTAAGGTTATGGTCTGTAAAATACGCTCAGGGTTTAAAAAAAAAGGAAAATCAGACGGATTTCCGTCTTTCATCATAAAAAGGGAATTCAGGAGAATGGACCTCCGGAGTCCGGATTCATGGCTGGAGATGAGTTCATAGCGCTGATTACCGTCCAGAGTAAAGTACCGCTTGCCGTACGGAAATCCCAAGAGTTTCCGGGCGGTTTTGCTGCGGTCTCGGCAAGGTTTCTTACAGAGGCGGACCTTTTGGGGAAGAATGCGGAAGAACTTAAATTAATGAGAAACGAGATATTTGCCAGGCACGGTTACAGGTTCAGCTCACAAAGATTACAGAAATACTTCAGCAAATACTACGGCCGACACGAATCCTCATCTGCTGACGTCTATTCAATGCTCACTGAGATTGAAAGGGCCAATGTGAAATTTATCAAGGAGTATGAACTGAAAAGATAGCGCCTATTCGGAAACATCATAGGTTCCGGCTCAAGGTTCAAAGGTTTATTTGATCGGTATTTTTCCCTGTTCAACCCTGAACCGCAATCAACGGGTCTTATTGGGATCTAAATAGTGGTGTTACAGTTGCGGGCGGATATGAGACATGATCGAGTCGACTGTTTGATAAATTTCCAGGTCATCACCGTAAATATCCTGAACCTTTGGATGGTTGATTACATCTTCCACAATGTACTGGGTGATGTAAAGACTGATGAAATTAGGATCGTTGATCAACCCCCTCAGAGGGGCAATTTTATATTGAATGTCAAAATCTTCCATGTCAGACAGTTTCATCAACATCTTTGCGAACACTTCCCGAAGATCCCGGTCTGAAGTGGTTTCAAGAATTTTTTGGTCAAGCAGTCTCTGAACCAACCTGGTTGCCAGTTCATCGGCGTTTTTATATGCCGCCTGGATCATCATCCATCTTTCTTTCTCACGTTTCCGGTCAATGGCATCTACGGTTTTTTCGGCAGGTCCGAAAGGTCGGGCGGAACGCGGCATGGGTTTATCTCCTGAAATTTAAGGGTTGGTTCAAAAAAAGGCACTTTACCCTTTAAGTGAGATTTGATCCAGCAATATTTCGCGAATACAGCCGATCAAAAGATTTTTTTCCTTCATCTGTTTGACATAGGTATGATATATTTTTTAATCGTTCACGGGTTCAGAGGTTCGGGGTTCAAGGGTTATTTGAGTAGAACCTTGAACCGCAATCAACGAATCTTATTGGGATCTAAATACTAAAGCAACCACAAAAACAATTATCATAGAGTACTGGAGAAAGCATGTCTGGAAATGATATGGGCAAAAACGGATACGTGAAAAAAGAAACACTGCTGATTGTTGCACTGATTGCTCTGGTGGCAGGTTTCATTAGTGGTGTTGTCTTTACCGTTTATAAATCCGGTCCTGATTCCATGGTCCGGACACCGCCTCAGCCTCAGCCTCCGCCTGTGTCTCAAAAACAGGGGAGTCCGGCCCGGAACCGGACCATTCCGACGGATAAAGCCCAAGCCATTTTAAACCTGGAGAGAGAAGTGGCTGAGAATCCGGGAGACGTCATGGCATGGATCAAGCTGGGAAATATATGTTTTGATACCAATCAGCCTGAAAAGGCAATAAAGGCATACAACAAGTCCCTGGAACTAAACCCGAATAATACCGATGTCTGGACAGACCTGGGAGTCATGTATCGCCGCGCAGGCCTGGCTCATGATGCCATTTCGGCTTTTGAACGGGCAATCAGCGTAGATCCGGGTCACCAACAGGCGCGTTTCAACAAAGGCGTCATACTTCTTAATGATCTGAAAGAGGTGGACAATGCCGTAAAGGTCTGGGAGGAACTCCTTAAGATCGCCCCTGATGCGCGTGGGCCTGACGGCTTTCCATTGCGGGAAATGATAGAAAAAATCAAGAAAGATTCAAAGAAGTAGGTATTTTATATTTTTTTCCACACCGGGCCCTTGGCCGTGTCAATGATCTTGATTCCCTGTCCGGCAAGCTCGTCTCGAACGCTGTCCGCCTGTTTCCAATCCTTCTTTTTTCTCGCCTTTTCTCTTTTCTTGATCAACTTGTCGATTTCCGGCGCCAGCGGACATTCCTCAAGCCTGATGACATTTAATATTCTGTTTATCTTTTCAAATGTCTCCAGGATGTAATCCTTCTGATCTCGATCCAGCCTGCCTTCACTGATAATGGTATTGGTTTTCTTTATGAAATCAAAAATCGCGGCAAGGGCCCTTGAGACATTCAGATCATCATCCATGGCTGTAAAAAATCCTTCTTCCATTGCCGTCACTTCAGCGGCAACCTTTGGATGAGGCAGACCCGGCGGCAGGCACTGCAATTTCCGGATAAATTCGTCCATCCGTTTAAGATTCTTCACGGCTGCATCAAGCTTCTTAAAAGTAAAATTAATGGATTTCCTGTAATGGTACCGCAACAGGAAAAAACGCACATCGCGAACCGTGTACCCTTTTTCTATAACTTCCTGCAACCTTATGATATTACCCAGGTCCCTTGACATCTTTTTACCATCCACCAGAACAAGCTCACTATGCATCCAGACATTTGCAAGGGGTTTACCGGTTAGGGCCTCGGCAATGGCAATCTCGTTTTCATGATGAGGAAAGATAAGATTGCTGGAGCTTGTGTGAATGTCTATGGTTTCGCCAAGATAATGCAGGGTCATAACAGCACATTCAATATGCCAGCCCGGTCTTATATTGCCGAACTCTGTATCGAAAAAAATTCCCCTTTTTAATTCATTCAGCGTTGAACGTTTAAGTAGCGTGAAATCGACAGGGCTATCTTTTTCATAATCGTCCAGGTCAACGGTCTTTCCGACCTGGATCTTGCTCAAGTCTACGCCGGAGAGTCGCCCATAACGAGGAAATTTTGAAATATCGAAATAAATGGAGCCATGCTTTTCATAGGCATAGCCCTTTTTAACCAGGTCCCCGGATATCTCTATCATCCCATCCACATGCGCCGATGCTCTGGGATAACCGGTTGCCTTTTTGACGCCCAGTTGTTCAATGTCCTTTTTAAATTCCCTGATATAATAGTCTGTAAACTCCGGGATAGACTTGCCGGCCTTTTCAGCGCCATAGATCGTGTTATCATCATGATCTGTGAAATTCATAAAGAAACGGACATCGTATCCTTTCTCGGAAAGGACCCTGTTTATGAGATCCGCCACGATGAAACGACGGCAATGGTCCAGTGTGGATTTCTCATGGGCGGTGGGGCCGCACGCGTAAAACGTAACTCTTTTCCCTGAAAGCGGCTTAAAAACCTCTTTTTTCTTTTTCAGAGTATTGTAAAAACGGAGTTGTTGCCTCTTTGGTTCCGACCTGGAATCGGATTGCCCGGCAAAAAGACTTGTGCTAAGATATCTTTCCCCACCGTCAGGAAAAATTACAACCAGTATCCCGGTTTTCATTTTTTCAGCATGGGTCAGGGCAGCGTACATTGCCGCTCCTGAACTCATGCCCGCAAACAGTCCTTCTTTGAGGGCCAGAGCACGCGCCGTTTTAAAGGCCTCCGTATCAGGAGTGTTGATTATACGGTATGGAAGAGATTTGTCAAAAATCCCTGGTTTGTACGACTCCTTCATATTTTTAAGGCCTTGGATCTTATGCCCGAGAAACGGCTCAACCGCAATCACACGTACGTCGGGATGATGATCGGCAAAATATTTACACAATCCCATGGCCGTTCCGGTTGTGCCCAGTGTGCTTACTACATCGGTCACCAGGCCGTCTGTCTGTTCCCATATTTCAGGGCCGGTTGTGTTGTAATGTGCCTGCAGGTTCGCCTCGTTGTTGAACTGATCGGTGAGGAAATACGTATCCGGATGTTCTCTTGCCATGGCATAAGCCTGCTCTATGGCACCATCCGTACCCCGTTTTGCCGGCGTGAGTAGAATCTCGGCCCCATAGGCTGACATTATTCGCTTTCGCTCAATGCTGGCGGATTCCGGCATGATCAGTTGACAACGGTATCCCTTGACTGCGCATACCAATGCCAATCCAATGCCCGTGTTACCGCTTGTGGCTTCAAGTATGATCTTGTCCGGCGTGAGTTCCCCGCTCTGCTCTCCTGCTTCAATCATGCAAAGCGCAATGCGATCTTTTATTGAACCGCCCGGGTTGAAGGACTCTAGTTTTGCATAAATGGTTACATCCTCGAAAGGATTCAGCCGATTAATCGGCACAATGGGCGTGTTGCCGATCTCTTCCAGAATATTTTTGTAATGCATTATCAAATCTACCTGCAGCCTCCCTTGACAAGGCACAAACATAACTTTTTTATCAGACTTTTGCAAACATCACTCATTCATCATTGACTGACGTACATATTATTGTAACATTAAAAAATCTTCGACCTAAGTAATTAAAAATTATGAATTTAAAAACAGTGACAAAATTCAGTCTAATCCTGACCACTATTCTATTGCTGCTGATCCTGGAACCGGGTGGAACATTTGCCCTCTTAAACCCTTATGGCCGCCCGCCGGACATCCTGCTTGATCGACCCACATGCGTAATCTGGCTTGACGGTAATAATGTCTGGCATATTAGATGGAGAGCTGCCGAAGGCCCTGAACATACGATTAAAGGCAATTGCATTTCTACGGGGCAGGGCAAACTCTACAACGTGCTTGGAGTCGGCCTCGCCCCCACGGACAAACTACTCACGACCGCCAATTCGGTAAACTTCTCTGTTGTCTGCCGCAATAATGTCGGGGGCATTGACTTTGTTGCATATGGCCCGACCATTGCGGTAAGTATAAAAATTGACGGCCAGCATCGGCCGGGACAGGTCTTTGTCGGAGGATCTGCGCAGCATCCTGCCGGCATGCCGTTCTCTCTTACGAACCGGTTTATTAATTCAGGAATTTCGCAATCAAGTCAGGCAGGGATCGAATTAAAGTCCGGTTCCTTGCCCAGGTATGCCCTTCTGAATTTAGGTTACGCGCTATGGTGGGACAAAAACGGCTGGCATCTGAGATGGAGGACCGGGGAAAAAACTCATAGTTTTTCAGGGTCACTCTCTATTTCCAAAGGATCGTTTGATCACGTGCAGACAGTCAAGATCACGACCGCAAAAAAAGTCAGAGCAAAGCCTCAGAACCTGAAATTTAAAACCACTTCACGTTGTGAAATTGATGGAATCAATTTTACAACTTCATCCTTAGAGATAAGACTCAACCTGCGTATCGACGGCGCTGGCGCCCATGACAAGACGTTTCTGGGGCCGAATGCGGTCAAACCAACTGCAATGCCATTTTCCGTGTACAAATTGGATCCCCCGCAAAAATAATCCGTGACAGTTTTGTTCGTCCGGCCACTTGTAGAGTACGGGCAATTCCTGTAACTACTCAAAAAGTGAAGGTATTTTCATAAAACCAACACTTCCTGGATTCCCGCTAAAAGCATGCGGGAATGACGATTGCCGTCTTTGTGGCCGTCATTCCGGCATGCAGTCAGCCGGAATCCAGTATAACTTACCACCACTTATTGAAAAGTTACCAATTCCTTAAGCCGGCTTTGCCGGAAAAGGCAGAGTTCAGCCTCACCATCCAAGCCCGGCCGAGGACCGGTTAAGGCGGGACGGGACACTTTCCCTCCTTCCCACCTTCTCACCTGCGCGATATCCGAAGTAGAATGTCCCGCCATAAATCGGTAACCCATCCACACCATAAAAAAAAAGCAGGCCCACGGACATCTGCCGTGAGCCTGCTTGTGTAACGGTTGATATATTTTTTATCAGGTTTCTTTTGTCAGTTTGACTGAGATCGCAACTTTGTAAAGCACGGTCAGAATAAGAGCGCCGATTGACCAGATTCCGAGTGTGATAAAAATTTCAGGCAAAGTAACATAGTATTCAGTGATACCTTCAGTCATAGAGGGAACAAAGCCACCGAGAACCAATCCCAGGCCCTTGTCTATCCAGAGTGAGAAGAATATCAGGACACTTGAAACAATGAGCCAGCGCTCATCATGCCTGGTCTTGGGAATAGCGAACAGGGTCAAGGCAAACATGCCCATAACAACTGAGGCCCTCATCCAGGGAACCAGCTTACTATATCCGTCAAGACCAAAGAACAGATACTCCAGCGTATGCATATGTCCCGGCATGTTGCTATAATAACCGACAAATAACTCCAGGCCCACAAAGAAGAAGTTAATAAGACCGGCATAAATTACAATGCTTACCAGTTTTTGAATAGCTACGTCTCCGGCGTCGAACTTTGTTAATCTCCTGATCAGGATGCACAGAAAAATCAGGAGTGCCGGGCCGGCGCAAAATGCTGATGCGAGAAAACGGGGCGCCAAGATGGCGGTGAGCCAGAAATGACGACCGGGAAGACCGCAGTACAGAAACGCTGTAACCGTGTGAATAGAAACTGCCCAGGGAATGGAAAGATAAATAAAGGGTTTGATCCACTTTGGCGGCGCGATCTGTTTTTGTTCGGCAGTAAGAACCCACCATCCAACGAGTAAATTCAGAAAAAGATATCCGTTCAGAACTATCATATCCCAGAACAGAATTGATCTCGGTGTGGGATGAAAAATAACATTAAGTCCGCGTATAGGTTGCCCAAGGTCTGCCATGATGAAAAGAAGACACATGGTGACAGCAGAAATAGCAACAAATTCACCCAGAATCGTAATTCGTCCAAACACCTTGAAATTATGTATGTAATAAGGCAGAACCAGCATAACTGCCGACGCGGCCACACCGACTAAAAATGTGAATTGAGAGATATATATCCCCCATGACACATCACGGCTCATACCGGTGGCGCCAAGACCATAACTATACTGGTATAAATAGCAACAGACTCCCACAGTGATCATACCAAGTAGAATGCTGATCCACACCCAGTATTTCTTATCTCCGACTAACGCTTTTTCAATCATGATATTTTACCTTAGGATTAGATGATATAAAAAACGGAAGGATTCGACCCTACTGTAGGTTTGCGCTGAATAGTAAATTTTTCACGCAATACCTTTGATATCTCGGAATTTTTGTCATTCATATCACCGAAGATCATCGCCTTCTGTTCCGCACATACCTCAACGCATGCCGGCTGCAGTCCCATTTTCAACCGCTTGGCACAAAAATTACATTTCTCAACAACCCCGCGCATACGTGTAGGAAATTCAGGATTCTGCTTCTTGATGAACGGATTTTCATGCGCATCTTTTCCTCTTGGATCACGCCAGTTAAAGCTTCGTGCTCCGTATGGACATGCGGCCATGCAGAAACGGCACCCGATACACCTATGATAGTCCATCATTACGATACCGTCTTTATTTTTAAAGGTCGCCTTTGTGGGGCAGACCCTCACGCACGGTGGATTGTCACAGTGGTTGCATAATATAAGGAACGGTAAATGATGAATTTTATCGTTTTTCTTGTAATGACTGTGTTCAGGAAAGGCATGCTCATAAGATTCCTTCCATATCCATTTAATTTCGTCCTTTGAATCGGGGAATTGAGGAATATTATGAGTATAATTGCAGGCATCTATACATTTCTGTACCAGTTCGGGATGCTCTTCAAATTTTTTAACATCAATAACCATACCGTAACGCTTTCCTGATTGGACAGCGGCTCCATGCGCAGGTTCGGGCGCATGTCCGGCCGCCTGCACTTCGCCTTTAAGCAGCATGTTCAATGCGGAAGGCGCCCCCACTCCGGCTATGGCGCTAAGTCCGGCAATCTTTAAAAACTTTCTTCTTTTGACATCCATTACGTTGTCTCCTCAGGCTGAATATGGCAGTCCCAGCAATAAGGTTTTACAGCGGTAAAATCATGACACTCATCACAGAACTTCTTTTTACTGGTATGACATTTCATACAGCCGTTCTGAAGGCTTTTTTCGTATGTAAGTCCCTGAATGACCAAGTCCTTGCGCTCACCATCCCGGACAACTTCATCCCGCCAGTCGTTTAGCAGTTTCATATGCGTTGTCCGCATATATTCGACGTCCTTGACACATTCGGTTGCGCCGTTCTTGGGTTTTTCAGGATTTGGTATGGACTTCTCGTCCCCGTGATTCCACCAAATCGGGAACGTGAGCAGTCCGATGAAAATGACCAGTCCCGCTATTATTTTTCCTCCGTCATACAAACGCATATGCTTCACCCTCCCGTTGGAGCTGCAAGATCTTCAAAACGCAGTCCCTGGTCTCTTGGTTTTTCTCCATCCATGACCAAGGCATTCCCAACCAATTCAGACAACCCGGTAATGTTTACACCCGGGGTCCAGAATTCCACCATGGAGAGGAGTGTAGCCCGGTCAATGGCACAGATACACGCCATCATGTTTACACCATGTTTTTCCTGAACATACTTGACGGCATTGGCGCGAGGCAACCCTGAGCGCATCCTTAATTCCATGATTTCTTCGGTATTAAGACCTGTACCGGCTCCGCAGCAGAATGTATTCTCTTTGATGGTGTTCTCCGGCATTTCATACCACTTATCTACAACATGATCCAAAATATATCTTGGTTCTTCCAAAATTCCCATAGCGCGAGCAGGATTGCAGGAATCGTGGAATGTGACGGTCAGATGATCATTACGGCTTGGATCAAGTTTTAGTTTGCCGTGATAAATAGCATCCGCCGTGAATTCACTTATGTGAATCATTTTCGTAGACTTGGCATTATCAAAAACAGTGCCGGTAATTGGAGATTTGGGCACCTCCAGGAAATCGGCAGGGCCGTTCATTGTATCCATATATTGGTTGATAACGCGCCACATGTGGCCGCACTCACCGCCCATTATATATTTAACCCCAAGCCGTTTGGCCTCGGCATACATTTTGCCGTTGAGTTTCTTCATCACCTCATTGCTTGTGAACAGCCCGAAGTTGCCGCCCTCCGACGCATAAGTACTCCAGGTATAGTCCAGCCCAAGATGTTCAAAGAGGAGCAGATAGCCCATACAGTTATATATCCCCGGCTCTGCAAATACGTCCGCTGAAGGTACAACGAATAAAATTTCCGCCCCCTTCCTGTTCCAGGAGGGCTTAATGTTTATTCCGGTTATCTCTTCAATATCCTCACACAGGTATGCGACATTGTCTTTATAGGTATGAGGCTGCAGTCCCATATGATTACCGGTTCGGGTACTGTTTTTGACCGGATCCATAATCCAGTTGATGGAAAGACCCAGCAGATTCAGCAATTCCCTTATCATCATGGTTATTTCGGCCGTGTCGATCCCATACGGACAGAATACTGAACAACGACGGCACTCGGTACATTGATATGCGTACATAAACCATTCTTTCAGCACATCAAGGGTAAGTTCCCGTGCACCTGCCATTTTACCGAAAAGTTTTCCCGCCTTTGTAAATTCACCACGGTAAACGGACCTGATCAGTTCGGCCCTCATTACCGGCATATTTTTGGGATCACCCGTTCCGAGGAAGAATTGACATTTGTCGGCGCAAGCGCCGCATCTGACACAGCAATCCATAAAAATCTTAAAGGACCGGAATTTATCCAGTCTCTCCCTCATGCCTTGAAGGACTATCTCCTTCCAGTTCTCAGGAAGTTTCCAGTCTTCATCCTGAGCGCTCCAGACCCTGGGGTTCGGCAGGCCTATATATTCAAGCCTGTCGGGCATAGGAGGAAAACCGTAGTTGCCGGTCTGAAACTTTACAGGCGGCAGATCCCTCCAGTCCTTAATCTTAGGGACGGCCCCAGTCATCATTGAAGGTTCTTTGACAACCCGTTCGCCTAAATCTTTCGGTGCTTTTTCAGCATATTTATTAAAAGTCATTTTCCTATTCCTTGTCTACTGGTATTTCTGCTGCTTTCATAACATCCCTGAACTCATCCTCATATGCCTCATAGGAATGAGGTGTGAGTTTAGGATCGTTCCATGGATTAATGTGGCGTACCATTCTTGAATTGTTTGCCAAGTTCCTGGTGGGGCTTAGAAAAATTCCGCCCATATGCATTAATTTGCTAAATGGAAAGTATACCAAAAGAGTACAAACGAGAACCACGTGAACAAAGAAAATGGCCCCGATACCGCTCATGTCCGGGAATGGATAGCTTATCGGATTGGCGAGAAACACGGTTAATCCCTTAACCGCAGTGATGTCCACACGTACCAGGTAGCGCATCAGCAGGCCCGAGATCGCGATGCTCAGGATTAGAAAAAGTGGAAAGTAGTCAGCCGCCAATGAAAGGTATCGAACCTGTGGGTTTATAAACCTGCGTAAAAGAAGTGCCGTAAGTCCGGCAACAAGGCCCACGCCACTCAAATAAAGAGTCGGGGCACCCAACTGGAGAATTCCGTCCCAGTACTCAAGGAAAGGAACAAAAAACGGCATAGGGTCGGTAAACAACCGCATGTGCCTTATGACCACGACAAGAAATGAATAGTGAAATATAATACTGAACAACCAGAGCCACTTGCTTGATCCGTAAACCAATTGAGGCCCGTCATGGATCTCGGCCTTGGTGTTCCGAAACAGGGACCGGAAACACAGAACTTCAAGAGCCATACGCATAATGACTCCGCTGTTATCAGACGGACACTCGATTTTGTTTTGTTTGATCCAGGGAAGTGACTTCTGCTGGCCGCATGTCGTCGGGATTCGAAACGGCACAGGGGTCCTGGTCCAATCTATCATTTTCTTGATAAAGAAAATGATAAATGCTAGAAAAGCAGCCCAAGGCAGAATCAGCCCGAATATGCCTTTCACAAAAGACCCCAAATTCGACCCCAAAAAAACTATCAGGGCAAGCCCTACCACTGCAGCCAAGGGATTCAGGATTTTCATTGACAGGATTTTCATTGACTATTACCTCGCTTCAAGTTTGAGTAAAATGCCTCTACCATACAGTTAGTGCCAATCCATTATAAATGGACATTAATTACCCGATGATATCTCTTTTTCTTTTCTTAAGCTTAAGCTGACTATGCTGGTGGGACACTTTGAATCCGTCACAATGTGTCTTCCTGTTGTAAACTCGTTTAACCTGACACGATTCAACTTTTCCCGGGAAATCATATAAAGATCAAAGACCATCAACGCGGTCTTTTCTATACCCTCTTCAAATGCAAGCAGATCTTCAATCTCCGGGTCCTTCTTTTTTTCCTGTTTGTATTCCTCTATTGCAATGCGTTTTAATGTGAATATAAATTTGACGGCTTCAGAAGGGGCAAAATCCTGCACCGACCGGATCTTGATGAGATACTCCAGAATTTCCGGAACCCTGCCGATCTCCATTTCACCGCAAAAGACCTTGTACAGATTACTCAGCCCGGATTTGACGGCGAAACCCACGGGATTGGCAAATTGATCCTTACGGCTCTTGAAAATTTTAGATCCTTCGACCGGATAGGTTGAGAGAGCCTGATCGATCCATTTATCCAGAATCGTCCCCTTTTTTTCAATCAGCAGCTTTCGAATTTCCATATTACTTCATTAACTATTGCGTGAAAATTTTCTCCGTCCAGGATCAATTTAATACTGAACGACATTAAAATGAATAATATAAGCTTTTCGTAATCATCCATCCCTAAGGTTGAATTTGGAGCATTCCTATCATGTTTTATTGAAATGGTCAACAAGAAAAATTACAAATTCTTATTGAAAAACTAACTGCGAATGAAAAAATCAGAGTACTTTTCAAATCAGATTCCATCGAGAACCTGTTTGACGGGTGATTCGCTCAAGGAATGCTCCGGGGTTCTTTTTGGGAAGGCGTTAGAGTTCTCTTTCGGGGGGTTACAACTCAATCTCCATCCCCTCGCGGGCAAAAAAAATCCTGGTGGGGCCGTGCTTACCAGGCTCGCAGTAAAATTCGGCAAGTTCGTCCATCTGCGCATCCGTACGCATAGGCTCATGATGAAAAAATGCCATTGATTTCACTCCGGCACGATTGGCGGCTGCAACGGCGTATTCAAAGGAGCTGTGCCCCCAGCCTACCTTGGATGACTCATATTCTTTCCGGGTGTACTGGGTATCATAGATAAGAAGGTCCGCTCCTGCGAAAAAATTTTCTACAATTTTATTCTGCTCCTCTGCCACCATGGCGCCTTCTTCGGCCATTGCCTCATCATAGGAAGGATCTTCGGGGTCGGTGCTGAAGAGATTCTGGAACGGCTCGGTATCATAGCAGGTGCAGAAGACCTTGCCCCTGTATTCAAAACGGTATCCAAGGCAGAGTATGGGGTGGTTTAAGTATTTCGTGATAAGGGTTATTCCGTCGCCAAGGTCAAAGCTTCCCTCCTTGAGCCGAATATACTCGATTTCCGCTCCCAGTTCGGCCTCCCGTACGGGGAAATAGCGATACGTCAGCTGCCCGCCGACGATCTTTTCCAGGGTGTCCTGTTCATAGGAAACAGGCCCGTAGATCTTCAATTTCGTCTTCGGGATATAAATAGGGGTGAAAAAAGGGAACCCCATTATATGATCCCAATGCGTATGAGTAAGGTATATCTCGGTTTTAATCGGACCCTTGGGCAAGTCATGCCCCAGCATATAGTTGCCGAGTTCCCTGATCCCTGATCCTGCGTCAATGATGATGAGCCTGTCCGTCTCCTTGATGCGCAATTCAATGCATACGGTGTTGCCGCCGTACTTAACCGTGTTGGGACCTGGACACGGAATGGACCCGCGTACGCCCCAGAATTTGATCTTCATGACAACTACCCCCCCTTTGAAACACTGAGAAAAACCTGGGCCTTTTCCACCTCGCCATGCACGGTTTCATGCAGTTTTGTTACGTCGTCCCAAGTCATACCCGCCAGTTCCAGAATATCAAAAACCACAGGTCCGTCCGGGTAGGAATCTCCTGCCGAGCCTATCTCAAAAATATTGGCGTATATATTCGCAAGCGCCACCGTGGAAACAAGGTTGCTGTTCTCCCCGGTCGCATCGTTCGGTTCATGATGATTAGAAAGCGAAGACATCAGAGGACCGCTCAGCCGCCACTTTTCGGCGATCATCTTCCCTGTCATACTGTGATCAAACCCCAGGATCATGGTCTCTGCCCTGTGCAGGGCTCCCTGTTGCAGCTCGGCAAGTTCAAGGACCTGATCATAATCGGTCGGAAAACAACTGGCCAAAGGGATCTTTCCCAGGTCATGCAACAGGCCTGCCACGAAATACTCTTCCCGTAATGAGACCGGAATTCCCTTTTTCGCGGCCATTGCCTTTGAGGTTACGCCCACGCAGATGGAATGAGTCCAGAATGTGTCCATGGGAAGGCCCCGAGACATTTTTGCCTTTCCCATGCTCCCGATGATTGCCGTACTTAAGGCCAGGTTTTTGACCGTATTAAGGCCCAGCATAATGATGGCCCGGGCAAGAGAAGTAATCTGGTTTGGAAGGGAATAATAGGCGGAGTTGATAAGCTTCAGAACCTGGCCGGTCAGAACAGGATCAAGAGAGATTACCCTGTTGAGATCATTCGCGGACGTGTTTGGACGGTTACAGACCTCCAGGACCTTGGTCACCGTAGTGGAGAGACTAGGCATCCGGTCGATATAATTTCGAATCCGCTTGAAGCGCTGTTCAACGATCGAGAATTCTTTGTCCATCAATACCTGTTTTATTTAAAAAAATTTTCCTTTGGTCGAAATGACATAAAAATAGGATAGTTAAAATATCATTTTATGATAGCTGATGAAAAAGGGGGGGTCAAGGAATGCGAAGATTTAATCAGAGGAATATAGTAGATGAGATGGAGGATGGGACCTGAAATTGTTACTCCCTGCGAAAAAAGGTTAACGCTTCGGAATATTTTATACCCGTGCCGCCAAAGATGTCCAGGGCGCTGCCGATTGTGACGTCAAGCCGTCCCTGTCCCAATTCCTTTATCCGGTAAAGGTCGTCAATGTTTTTGACCCCCCCGGCATATGTCGTGGGGATGGGCGTCCAGCGTGCCAGGTCGGCGACAAAGTCTTCGGCGATTCCATCGCATTTGCCTTCCACATCCACAGCATGAATCAGAAATTCAGAACAATACATTGAAAAAAACTTGAGCGATTCTCTGGAAATCCGTACATTCGTGAATTTTTGCCACCGGTCTGTCACAACAAAGTAATCAAAACCCCTTTTCCGGCAACTCAAGTCAAGGACCAGCCTGTCGCTGCCCACAGCCCTTGTTAGTTCCACCAGCCTCTCCTCATACACCTTCCCATTTCTGAAGACATACGAGGTGACGATCAATGCGCAGGCGCCCTGGTCAAGCCAGTAGACCGCATTTTCCGGATTAATCCCCCCGCCGATCTGAAGCCCTCCGGGATAGGCTTGAAGCGCTGAGGCGGCCGCTTCCTCATTCCCAGGTCCCAACTTGATGACGTGCCCACCCGTAAGCCCGTCCCTCTTATACATCTCAGCATACCAGGAAGAGGGCTTGTCTGAACAAAAGTTGGTTTTCAATTCCTCATGCCCGCTGTCGGACAAGGTGGAGCCTACAATCTGCTTCACACGTCCGTCATGGAGATCAATACAGGGTCTGAATTTCATGGTATTTTTTACTCCCTGATGATCATCAGGGTTTCAGTGTCCAAGTTCAGAATACGTGAGGAATCCGTACCCCCGGTAGTATCCTTTAATATATTGAGTTCTATAATTTTTCCGTTGCCCGGGCGTCCGGCGTCCGGTTCACGCGACTCGGGCTGCAACAGAATAATCGTGTCAAACAGGTCATCCACCTCATGACAGGGCGCGGGCACACCGTTTTCACTCTCTCGCGGATCATCCCGGTGGCAGACAGCGGAGAACCAGACGTTTAAACCAACTTTCTTTGTCAGTTTCCGCATTCCGATTAAGTCCTCTTTTTCGGCCGGCGTGAAATCAAAACCGTCAACCACAAGGCCGTGCGGCCGGAAGATGTCCTGATCAACCAGATCGTTCAGCCGCTCCTGCAATCTGGGAACGCTGAATACCGACTCATTGAAGGTCATGATTATCCGGTTGCGCATGGTTTCATCCCGCATCGCCGTTGCATTCTCCAGATTATACGCCTCTACTATGTCGTTGTAAACATCATCATATCGAGCTTTTGTTTTATCAAAATTCTGACCGATACTCACATGCACGATCCTCTTCCTGCGCAAAAGGCTATCTAAAGCAATCTGCACAAGAATTGCGCTTTTTCCAAGACCGGCCCGGGCGATTACAAGTCCCATACGCCGGTCAATAGCCTTTCCGTCGGCGTCCAGGTTTAGGACCCGAAGCGGATTTTTTTGTAAAAAATCTTCTATTACCATTTTTAGCGCCTTAGCGGTTATTTTCTTATTTTTATACCCCTCAAAGGGGTACTGAAAATAGTCCAGTACCTTTAAAAATTTCCAGTTTATCTGGGTTAGTACCTGAAATACAGTTTATCTTATGAATTCCGCCTTTTTTTAGCCTCCTGAATCACGTCGTCTGCAAGGCCTGCCGGCATCCGCCTGTAGGCTGCGAATTCCATGGTAAACTCGGCCTTGCCCTGAGTCAATGAACGAAGCACCGTGGAATACCCGAACATATTGGAGAGAGGCACTTCAGCCTCCACAACAGTGTAATCGTCTTCCTCAAAGGTGCCTACGATAAGACCTCGCCTCTGGTTCAGACTCCCCATAACCCCGCCCTGAAATTCCGACGGGCCTTCAACAGCCACTTTCATGACCGGTTCCAGGAGCACCGGGCCGGCCTTGCCGACCCCTTCCTTAAAAGCGCCTGCAGCAGCAAGCTGGAAGGCTATGTCCGAGGAATCCACGGAATGAGATGAACCGTCGTTAATCACAATACGCACTCCGGTCATGGGAAAAGCAGCAATCGGACCCTTTTTAAGACATTTTTTAAAACCCTTGTCACATGATGGGATGAATTCCCTGGGGATCGAGCCGCCGACTATCTTGTCAATAAATTCGTATTCACCATCTTCAAGCGGTTCAATAAATCCGCCCACCCTTCCGAACTGGCCCGAGCCGCCGGTCTGTTTCTTATGGATATAGTTGAATTCCGCACGCCTTGTGATTGTTTCGCGATATGCAACCTGGGGCGCCCCTACTTCGATCTTTGCATCGTATTCCCGCTTCATACGTTCGATGTACACCTCCAGGTGCAGCTCACCCATGCCGGATATGATGGTTTCATTCGTCTCGGAATCGACATGACTCCTGAATGTGGGATCCTCCTTGGTGAAGCGGCTTAAAGCCTTGGACATGTTGACCTGTGCCTTGTTATCTGCAGGGACCACTGCAAGTGAGATTACCGGTACGGGAACATATATGGATGTCATGGATACGGATAAACCAGGGGAGGTGAATGTGTCGCCCGAAGAGCAGTCTATGCCGAACAGGGCCACAATATCCCCGGCCCGGGCCTCCAGGATCTCTTCCATCTCGTCTGAATGCATACGCACAAGCCGTCCCACCTTGCATTTCCGGCCTGTCCTGCTGTTTAAAATGGTATCCCCCTTTCTGAGCGTCCCTGAATAAATCCTGATATAGGTCAGTTGTCCATATCTGCCGTCCTCAAGCTTGAATGTCAGGCTTACCAACGGGTCGCCCGGATCAGAACTTAAGGTTGTCTCCTCCTCATTATTGTTTAAATCCAGGGCATTGTTCTCGATGTCCCCAGGCGCTGCCATGTAGTCTGTCAATGCGTTTAAAAGCGGCTGGATTCCCTTGTTCTTGTAAGCGGAACCTACGAGCGTCGGAACCAGGTCCAGGTTGATCGTGCCGGTGCGCACAGCGTCTCTGATCATATCAGGTGTCGGTGTGCCTTCCAGTACGGCTTCCGTGAGTTCGTCCGAAAACATCGTGGCCGCATCGATAAGTTCCTCGCGCCTGGCGTCGGCCTCTTCACGTAAATTATCCGGGATATCTTCCTCGCGTATGACCTCGCCCATGTCGCCGTCGAAATAAAGGGCCTTCATGGTGATCAAATCAACCACGCCTTTCAGATTTTCACCAAGTCCGATGGGGATCTGGAGCAGGACCGCGTTAAGTCCAAGTTTGTTCCGGATCTGATCTGTGACGCGATACGGATTGGCGCCGGTCCGGTCGCATTTATTGATAAAAGCGATACGCGGCACCCCGTACCTGGTCATCTGTCTATTCACGGTAATGGTCTGGGACTGCACGCCGCCCACGGAACAGAGAATCAGTATAGCGCTGTCAAGCACCCTTAAGGCCCGTTCCACCTCAATCGTGAAATCCACGTGCCCCGGCGTGTCGATAATGTTAATATCGTAGTCATTCCAGGTGCAGTAAGTGGCTGCGGACTGGATCGTGATCCCCCGCTCCTTTTCGAGTTCCATGGAGTCCATGGTGGCTCCGACGCCGTCCTTGCCTCTTATCTCGTGCATGGCGTGGATTCGTTTTGTGTAGTAAAGGATCCGCTCGGTGAGTGTGGTCTTGCCCGAGTCAATGTGGGCGCTGATACCGATATTGCGGACCTTGTTCGAGTTCCTGTTCATTGGTGTTTTCATATTTTTTCAGGTGAAAATCCGGGAGCCGGACTGATTTTATAAATTTTCTTAATGGATGTTGATTGCTTAATTCTTGTATTCTATTGTAACGGGACAAATTAAGACGGGTTGGTTTTAACTTCGGACATCTCAGGATATGAGATAAGGGCTCAAGTAAAAATAACTTGGGTAATTCCGATCCGAAATGTGTTGCAGATTTAGTCGGTTTGATATTCACGAAACCGCAAGCGTAGCAGGGCTACGGTGAGGATTTCGGGGATGTCAAACCGACTAAAGGTGTGATGCGGTTCGGAAACGGAAAAGCCAAGTTATTTCTTTCCAGACCCTAAGTACCTTTACGAAAATATTTTCTAAGGTACTAACCCAGATAAACTGGAATTTTTTAAAGGTCCTGGACTATTTTCAGTACCCCCCTGAGGGGTATAAGTACCTTAACAGCTGCGTGTAACTATTTAAAAATATTTCACCTTTTTGATTTCTTGCCACTCATTTCAGTACCCC
>JAYEJK010000025.1:0-5733 GCA_034660535.1 Thermodesulfobacteriota bacterium
ATTTTCTTGCAAGACTTAGAAGAAAATCAAAATGTTATTCAAAATGTTTTAAAATGTTAAAAATATCGGTTATGTTATTAATGTTAAAATGGAATAGCGAGCTATCTATACTTTATTAACAATGCCGTAAAATCAAATGGCTGTGCCAAGTCAAAAAGCTAAGTACAAAACATGCTCAGGGAACTCAGGATAAAAAATCTGGCTCTGATCGAGGAGCTTCACATCACGTTTTCAAAGGGCCTGATTGTGCTTACCGGTGAAACCGGGGCCGGTAAATCAATTGTGCTTCAGGCAATTCATCTCCTCTCCGGAGGGAGGGCATCCTCTTCATGGATCAGAACCGGAACGGATTACGCATCTGTTGAGGCCCTGTTTGAAATCCCGGATGACAGACAATCCCTTCTCGCCCGGATAAGGGATATGGGATTTGAAACCGATAGTTCCCTTGTTGTCAAACGGATACTCTCAACCAAAGGAAAGAGCAGATATTATATGAACCACAGTCTGGCGGCAGCAAAAACAACAGGAGAAATCACCCGGAATCTTGTAAACGTGACAAGCCAGCACGATCACCAGGAGCTTCTTCTGCCCTCAACGCACCTTGATTTCATAGATTCTCTTGGAAACCTGCTGCCGGAACGTCATGACTTTTCTACACTATTTGATCAGTGGACCAATCTAAAGAACGATTTTTATGATTTGCGCAATAAGGAAATGAAGAAAGAGCAGCGCAGGGATTTCCTTTCATTTCAATATAAAGAAATTACGGAAGCCCAAATCACTCCAGGAGAGGACGAGGAACTGGAAGTTGAAAAAAACAGGCTTAAGGCGTCTGACGACCTCATCCGACTTGGCAATGAAAGCAACGACATTTTAAGTAAAATTGTAATTGACAGCCTTGCCAGGGTCGGAAAAAACATCGAGCAGATGTCTGTACATGACAGGACCCTGACCGGTCTTGCAGAGGAGGTTGCCGGACAAAATTTTCAGCTTGAAGACAAACTGACCGAACTAAGGCGCTACGTTGAAGCGGTGGAGAACAATCCTGCGCGTCTTGACATGGTTACTGCCAGGATCGATCTCTTGCAGCAACTGAAACGAAAATACGGCAAATCACTTGAACAGGTACCGGCTTACGCGGAAAAAATCCGGGCTGAACTAAAAAACCTGGACAAAATGGACCGGAAAATCGAGGAGATTGAAAAAGAACTTGCACTAATCGAGAAAAAACTGATTCAAAGCGCAAACCATCTCTCTGCCGCCCGCAGGAAAGCAGGCTCTCTTCTTAAGGATGCAATGAAAAATGAATTTCAATCCCTCTGTTTTGAGGAGGCGGATTTTAAGGTTTCTTTTAATGGATCAGGAAATCCAAATCTTTCGGGTCTGACCCGGCTCGGTTTTGAATCTGCGGAATTCATGTTTTCCGCAAATCCGGGAGAACCTGTAAAACCCCTGGCAAAAATTGCCTCGGGCGGGGAACTTTCAAGGCTCATGCTGGCCTTGAAATGCCTGCTGGCAAAAAAAGACAAGGTCGAAACCGCAATACTTGACGAGGTTGACGCAGGGATCGGAGGCAAAGCCGCCGAGGCGGTTGCTGAAAAAATCAAGGAACTGGCCGGGCATCATCAGGTTCTCTGTATTACGCATCTTCCACAGATCGCGTCATGCGCCGACGAGCACTTTATGGTTACAAAAAAAGTATCAGGCAAACGCACCCTCACCACAATTTCACATCTAAATGACAAGTCACGTATCAACGAACTGGCCCGAATGCTTTCAGGAGAATCGGTCACCTCAAAGACCCTTGCCTACGCAAAAGAACTTCTTGAAAGAAATAGAAGGTAGAATGCGAAAAATCCATGGGAACCAAAAACATTTCAGCAATAGCCCTGTTTTCGGGCGGCTTAGACAGCATTCTTGCCTGCCGCATTGTGATGGATCAGGGCATCAATGTAACGGCTCTTAACTTTGTAACTCCGTTTTTCGGATACGAATCCCCTACTAAAAAAAAATATGGAATAGATGTTTCCTTAGTCGACATCAGTGATAAATACCTCGCGCTCTTAAGAGACCCGCCGCACGGATTCGGCAAGCACTTCAACCCTTGCATAGACTGCAAGATCATGATGGTCAGAGAAGCCAAAAGGATAATGGAAGAGACGAATGCATCTTTCATGTTTACAGGTGAAGTCATCGGTCAACGGTCAATGTCCCAGAGAAAAGACACCTTGAGAGTAATAGAAAGGGATAGCGGCTGTGACGGAATACTCTTAAGGCCCCTTTGCGCAAAATCCCAGAGACCGACTCAGGCTGAACTTAACGGCCTGATTAATCGTGAACTGCTTTTTGATATAAGCGGTCGCGGAAGGCGTGGTCAGGTGGAGCTGGCTGAAAAATTCGGAATTACCGATTATCCAAATCCCGCGGGTGGCTGCGTGCTGACGGATCCTTTTATAGGAAAAAGGATTGAAACATTTTATAAAAATCAAAATGAAATAAAGGCCGGCGATATCAGACTGCTCTTAACAGGCAGGCATTACCGGCTTCCGAATGGCGGGCTGCTGACCCTTGGACGGAATGAGGCTGAAAACCAAAAAGTTGTCCAACTCTATGAATCAGGCGACCTGATTCTACAATCCACTGACAGGCCGGGCCCCACAGCAATTCTACGGTTTTCAACTCATGCCGAAGATACGAAACTGGCAGCCGGTATTGTTGCGCGTTTCAGCAAGAAACTGTCGAACGGTCCCAAAATCAACGAGGTAATGGCTAAGTCGGATAATGAGGCAATCATATTCAAAACAGAGCCGTTAAGCGATGACCTTTTCCGGCCGTGGACCATGTTGTAACATTAAGGGCTCGCTCAAAAAACAACTTCACATTTTGATGCGCCGATCCATCCCGCATGGCTGCGTTGCTCGTCGGTTAAATAGCCCTGCCATTCGCCCTTCTCGCGCCTTAGGGTCTGGAAAGAAATAACTTGGATTTTCCGTTTCCGAACTGTATCACACCTTTAGCCGGTTTGACATCCCCGAAATCCTCACCGTAGCCCTGCTACGCTTGCGGTTTCGTGAATATCAAACCGACTAAATCTGCAACACATTTCGGATCGGAATTACCCAAGTTATTTCTTTCCAGACCCTTACCATGCGGGCGCCTCGACACCTGAAAATGTAAATATATTTTTGAGCGAGCCCTATAATAACAATCCTTGACAGTCCGGCTCAAAACTGCTATTTGCTGACCTCAATCTATAAAAAATGGCCGGCGTAGCTCAGCGGTAGAGCAGCTGATTCGTAATCAGCAGGTCAACAGTTCAATTCTGTTCGCCGGCTCCAGTAAAATCAAGCACCTAACTTATTTTGAGTTAGGTGCTTTTTTATTTTATGTCTTTTTCTCCCCACACTCTCCCCATTTTTTTGATAACGAAGAGGTCTGGAATCTACAAAAAAAATACCCCTCACAAATTGATGTGAGGGGTAGAAACGGTAAACTTGTATTGATAAGGCCCAATCAACGTCTTTTGTTGAATTTTTCGGCCAGTTGTGCGGCCCCGTTGGCAATCGGTGAAATGAATAGTTTTCGTATTTTAGGGCTGAGGTCTAGTTCATTGATTTTGAGAAAGCACTTGACGACCTTATCGATGGTTTTGTCAGTCAACTTGCCAGTCTTTTTAAAACGACTATTAGCTTCTGCCGTGAGAAAAAGAAAATAGTCGTCGAGTTGGACCCATGTGTTCTTGTTGAAAAAGTCTTTCTGTGAAGGCAGGTAATACACCTTATGGTGACCCTCAATGCATCCTGGTGAGGCTGGCTTGTTTTTTTGTTTGGAGGTAGTTTTTACGAGAATGTAGTTTTCGTCTTTTTGGGGTGTGTTCAAGAGGATCAGGAGTTTTTGGCCTTTAGTCCCGTCGGAAAAAACGAAATTGTCATCGAAATAGACGGTGCCTCTTGAAACCAATTATACAACTCCATAGTTGGTGTACATTTCTTTAATTTCGATATGCCGTTCCTTGGCTACTTCATAAGGAAGGCTATCTCTTGAATCATCTAAGGCAAGGAGATAGTCGATTTGTTTCTGGAGGCCTTTTTTACGTTTTGTCCTATTCCAAGGCTGGTTCGGGAGGTGTGATATTTCCGAGATATCATCAGCCTGAACGTCTTTATATACAAAACAAATTTCCTCCATAATCTTTGTTTCTCTTGGAGAAAAGTAGTCCATGTCCGGATTGTTACATGCCACAATCTCCTGGAAACTTTCCGACTGTTTTACAGAAACGACATTTTTGAGGTCTTTTGGAAGTTGTGGCCCAGAAATTTCTTCAAAAAATGCTTTCGGAACCGGTCCCATGGGCCATGCATAATAGTCAAGACCTGTAACAGACTTCCCCGTTTGCTTGAAGTGCATAAAGTCTAGGAAAAAGAGCAACTTCATAAGCTTAGTTTTGCCGCAGTATTCTGTGTTTTTTGCAAAATACAAAACAGCATTTATGAGTTTTTCTCTGTGATGTGTGATAATCATATTGAAATTATTATCGGCGAAAGATGAAACTGTCTTAAAAAAATGTGACCCTAATACAAGGACTTTTTATTGTCAACCTTTCTCACCTCTATAAATTCATTATATCACATATAACACCCAGGGTTCCAACTGATTTTTAACCATCCACGACTATAAAAAGATTCTTCCCCGAACCGGTAGCGGCATCGCTCGATACGCTCAACAATATCACCGAGCCGTTGGACCGCAATCTCCCAGGAGGGGAGAATTTTTTTGAATGCTTGCAAAAGAATTTTTGAGTCAACTTTCATTTTCAAAGACCGCGAGACCTCACGACCCGTCTTTTTTTGGCAACTTGGTCTTTCCATCGAGAATCCGTGACAATCCCCAGGTCGAAAAGCATTTCAAAAATGATTTTCCCGGTATTTTTTCGGATTTTCGCCATAGCCATTCTTTCGAGAATGCCCTCAACACATTCCCTGGCATCCGGATCAAGGTTTTCGAGTATTTGCCGCAGGTCGTTCATGTAGGATTTTAAATCGTGTGTCAATCGTGCGCTATTCCGTGGCACATCAAATAATCATCATCTCGCCAGATCGGGCTTCATCAAGACACCACCTAAAAACCGCAGCCGTGTCATAGGTTGACGGCTTCCCTTTGCCCGGACGGTCAACGCATGGACAACCCCGGCGCCGCCAACTATCGACAGTGGTCAACGCAATATCCAGTATTTCGGCCAGCTCACGCCGTGTCACGGCTTTCCCGGAAAGTGTCTTTTTCATGTGGTTTTTTTCATAAATAGTTTTGGTGATGGCCTTGCAAATTTTTCGTAGGATTTTACAGGTCGAGCCGCGAACTTACCCTCGACACTTTTTCCTGAAAGGACCCATTCAATCCGCGCACACCTTGTTGTGAGTTCAAAACATTGAACAATTACAAATAGTTAGAAAAAAGATACTCAACCAAGCGAGAGATGGAGGATCAAAAACCGCTTGGCCGAGCATCTTACCTGTTAACGAACAGGATAGCGCTGGAGTTATTGAAAGGACGCTATCCCCATGGCAACGTACAGGCACGGCATTTTGGTTACCATTTCGCACCGGAAGAAAATTTCTGATTATAACGGATTTGGGGGAGGAAAGCCTTGCACCATTTTTTGTAACTGCCTGATGGGTGGCATGGACAAACTTGTTTGTCCGTGCAAAAAACGTCAATGCAAAGTGAGGAAAGAAT
>JAYEJK010000026.1:0-5725 GCA_034660535.1 Thermodesulfobacteriota bacterium
ATGATTCGAGTCATGCGCATTTATGAAATCGCCTGGTCACCGAGCCAAAAAGGAGACACGGACAAACAAGTTTGTCCATGCCACCCATCACCCATCGCCTCCCCCAAATCCGTTATAATCAGTATAAATGGATATATACCAACACATTGGTATCTATAAAAATCCTATCTTTCATGTAAGGAATCTCTGTCAAATTTATCTATTTTATTAACCCGGACGGCGCTATCGAAAAGACTATCTAATTTTCTTTTTTGAACTTCATAAGGAATAAATATAATTTTAATTTTTGCTTTTTTCAGCTTTTTGTATTCATCAGGGAGTTTAATAATCCCGTCCTGAATATCCGCGGTGAACTCTATTGATTCCATTTTTATACCTTTCTTGTAAGCGCAATCAATCCGTATTTCATCCTGGTCTCCTCATAGAGACCTTAACGAGTTTAAAAATCCTGGATTTCCGTTTGCACCCGCCAGAGTTCTTTGGCGAACTCGCAATGACAATATAGATGTTTTGCAAAGGTCTTTATTTGTGTCCTAATTTCATAAAATTTCCATTACCATATCAACATTCAGAAAACAACAAAAATCTGGTGAAACAAAAAATGGGGATGAGCCCCGAATCCCGCAGCTTGTAGCATGAAGCTTGCAGCCTGAAGCATGAAAAGGCAATCCTAAAAAACCAATGACAAATGCCAAGATCATTTATCATCGATCATCGATCATTGTTCATTTGAAAATGCATATAGTTGACAGTCGACAGTCGATAGCGGATAGATGGTGGGGGGGAGGTGAGTGGGTGAGAAAGTGAGTGAAAATATTTTTGGAAAAGGAGTGAAAATTGATGAAGATGAGTGAAGCTGGGGAGTTGCCATTTTGAGCTTGGTGGTGTAATAAATCGTCTTCTTTCACAGAATTCATAAAAAAGCAGAGTTCCGCCGCTCCAAGTCCGCCGCCTGGCAGGTCAGTATAGCGGGACAAAGATCCGCCGTTTTTCCGGCGGAATCAATGTTAAATGACAAATGCAAAATGATAAATGATAACCGCTCCGGTTTTACCTTAATCGAAGTCCTGGTCACACTTGCCATCATCGGCTTTATCGGCTCCGTGGCTGGGACGGTGTATCATAAGACTTACCGGGATGAAATGGGCTATGAAGCCACCGTCGAGGTTATGGATACGCTCAAGAAGGCGATTCTGGGAAGCAATATACCGCACAACCGCGGGGTTCATATATCAGGCTATGTGGCGGATATGGGGGCGCTGCCTCCTCTTAATGAGGATAACCAGCCCATGGCTTTGTGGAAGAAAACAAGCGCCCTTGTAATAAAGAGCAGGTATTATGGAGAACAAAGGATACGAACAGGATGGAACGGCCCTTATATACAAAAGCCTGATAGCGGCTTTCTCACGGACGGCTGGGGAAACGGGTTATCCTTTACCTGTAATAAAGACGGGGGCCTGACAATAAAAAGCTATGGGGCGGATATGAGGCCCGGCGGAGTTGATCTGGATGAGGATATAACCCTTGAAATCGAAAAATATCATTATATGGCTCCGTTGGGGTTGTGTTTCAGGGGTCTTAAGGGCGACCTCTCAAATTCGGAACTTACGATCAACTATCCTGATCCTGTAACCGGGGCGCTTAAATCAGAGGAACTCGAAATAGACGGAGTCGACGTGGGTAAATTGGGATTCGGCCACTTCGTGTCCGACGATAAAAATAAACCGCTTTTCCCGATCGGCCTCAGAAGCATTACCGCCAAGATCAAGCACCGAAGCGAGGAAGAAGAGAAGGTGATTGTCTTTCCCATCCAGCCCGGTATGAACTATATGGGAACGATTGATTGATCATTTATCATTTGTCATTTATCATTTGTCATTTATCAATTATCATTGAGAAGGCAAGAGGATGGGAAAGTGCATTTACCCTTCCCAATCCTCCATCCTGATACCTGTAATGCGGCTGAATTCATTTGTGTTGTGAGTTATCAGAATTGCATCATAGGCACGGGCAATGGCTGCAATCAGCATGTCGTTTGGCCCAATCAGCTTACCTTGTCTTGTCAGATCAGCACGAATCTGCCCGTATTCTTCCGCACAACGATCATCAAACGGCAAGCTTTCCAGTGGCCCAAAGAATAGTTTTAATCGTTGCAGGTTAGCTTCAACCCTCTGACTATGCCGTGCCCCAAAGATTAATTCTGCTTTGACAATACTGCATAAAGCTATTTCAGCAGGCGAACATGAACGAAAATGCCGTTCTATTTCAGAGTGTCTTTCGTTGAGTAAATGAATACACACATTACTATCAAGTAAATACAATTATTTAAACTCCAAACGTTTTTCATATTCACCCTGACTAGAACGCTTAAGCGGTTTTCCTTCCCAAGAACCAAAAATATCAAAATAACCTTCAGGCCATTGCTTATCAATTTCCTTTTTTACCAGATTGGCCAAGTATTTTGATACAGACAGGTGGGCATGCTTGGCTTTCTTGTGGAGCTGTTCCGCAACTTCGTCAGGTATATAACAGTGTAATTGAGCCATAGATTCCTCCAGATATATTCTATGTATGTATACATATTAATACTAATACTCTTTTTGTCAAATGAAAAAAAGGACCGCTTTTTAAGCCCGCCTGTGGGGCGCTAAGTTCATTTTTTTATTTAGCTTTAATCGCTAATTTTATAGCTTTAATCGTTAGTAAAACCAAAAATAATTAGGTAAGTTGGGTTCTGTTTCGGCTCACTATATAAATTAGCCTCACAAAACATAAAGCTGAAGGTGTTGGAGCCTATATGGAAAAAATGATATTTGTTTTGTTGTTTATTTTTTGTATGTCCGGCAGCGTTGCTTTTGCCGGGGATATTTATATTTATGCCGATGGTTACAAGCAGACACCTGAAAAACACCCCCCGCGATACTGGGTTGTGGGAGAGACCAAAAAACCTCCCCCAAAAGGAGTGCATCCTGAATACGCCGCGGGAAAACCGGACGGCCGGCTTACAGGATGGGCCAAGGAAAAGGGCACACTCATTTTGGAGTTTTCGTGCGACCGGGGCCTCAAGAATGTGGAAGGCCCTGACCTTTCAATCTGGCATTTCGGACCCGGAGGGACAAGGATCTATGTGAGCGACCGGAAAAAAGACCCAACTGAGTGGCAGTTGTTAGGTGATCTCCCGAAGACCCCGGATGATCAGGGTGTAAACAAGGCAGAATTTGAGTTTGGCGGGATAAACAATATATTCCATGTAAAAATAGAAAAATGGGACGCGGGATTCTGGGGTAAGGGCCGCTTTATTGATGCCGTGGCGGGCAGGTGAGCAGGTGAGAAAGTGGGTAGGTGGAAAAGTTGCAGATTGGTGAAAATGGGTGAATATCACGTATTGACATAAGATGAATTAAGGGGTAAATGAATAATAAAATTTTGTTAGATAAATATATCTTTTTTCGACAACTAAAATATTTTGCCATTGTTAATTTATGTATCGGAAAAACAAAGTTTTGCTGATTCGCATAGGATGATCCTTCGTAATCCCGGCATGTAGTCAACCGGAATTCAGGAATTAGCAGTGCACTGGATTTCGGATGACTACATGCCGGAATTACGAAGAAATTAATTGTTCCGTGGTAAATGTTTGGCAACGTGCCCCATCCTACGGGGCGCTTCACAGGGGGGTCTAAGGTATGCTGGGCAGCCTGATCGCGTTCAGATGGAGGGCCTGTGAACGATTACTCGAAAACTATACAAAATTAACAATGCCAATATGTTAAAGGTGTGTCTTAAGGGTTGCTGATCCAGAGCTTTTAGTGGTAGTGAAAAGTGGGGGCGCGACTGGAAGCATGGTCTTTCCGGTTGCGTTTTTTTTTGTTTTTTAAGGCTGAAGCTAACCGCACAGCTCGAAAAGTTGAACTATTGAGAAAAGAGTCTATGGAAAGATTATGAAAAGACAGATTATTAATCAAATTATTTATCTGGGCATATCATTGCTTGTGGTTATCCTGCCGGCAGGATGCATGTCTCCGGCAAAGCCGGTCAAGGCCGATTCACCGAATCAGTCCGCACAGGGAAAGGTTTCCGGGGATGTCCTGGCGAGAATGGGAGACCGTACTATTACTGTTTCCGAGTTCGGGGAAAAATTTAATACCCTTCCCGCTGAACGCCGCCGGGGAGCGACGGCTGAGAAACAAAAGGAGAAAGCTTTGGTGCGGTTGGTGGAGATGACCCTGTTTTCCCTTGAGGCAAGGGAACAAAAAATAGGTAATCGTTCACAGGCCCTCCATCTGAACGTGATCAGTCCGGCTCACATATTACTTATATAGTGAGCCGCACTGCTAACGCCCATATGGAGCGCCTGAGAACGATTACAGTCTTAAGGAGTCTGCAAAATATGGGGCCCCTCTGAACGGTTACAAAAATAGACAGGGAAGAATCGATTGAACGTGCCATTCTGGACATAGTGGACAGTATTCTTGCTCGTGAATATTACAACAGGGAGATTTTGCCTGAAACAGCGGTTACGGACGATGAAATCAAGGGCTACTATGACAGCCACCCTGATGAATTCAGAGACCCTGAGATGGTGAAGGCGAGGCATATCCTGGTCAGGGCAGAACCGGATGCAACTCGGGAGGAGTGGGACAAGGCGCTCCGGAAGGCCACTGACCTGAAGAAAGAGATTGATAATGGGGCCGACTTTGAAAAGCTTGCCAGGGAAAAATCGGATGACGGCAGTACCAAACGGAAAGGAGGAGCCCTGCGGACAGGGGGAGCCTTTGGGTCCGGATATCTCACCAGGGAAAGCATGCCGGAAGGATTTCCTGATATTGTATTCTCGTTAAAGGCTGGAGAGATCAGCGATCCGGTAAAAAGTCCTAAAGGATATCATATTATTAAAGTTGAAACAAAACAACCTGAGAAAATACAAACCCTGGATCAGGTCAAGGGAACACTCAAGCAAAAGTTGTCAAAGCAAAAACATGAAGAGCTTTTTGCGCAGACCATCGAACGGCTCAAGGAAAAATACAAGGTTGTCCTGAACACCGATCTTCTGGACTCGGTCAAAGTTGAAAAGAAGAAAAAAAAGGGAGGGTGAAGGTAGCAGTGGCCCCCGGTGGGGGTTTTCATTTGTGGCTACCGACTTAAGGCGGGACATTCTACTTTGGATATCGCGCGGGTGAGAAAGTGGGACACTTTCGCAACCGAGCGAGTGGGCATGCACATATATAAATGTGTGTTTTTTGCTCACCTGCTCACCCGCTGGAGGAGAGATCATTGAAAAACAAAATGGAAAGAGTATCACATATGGCGCTGACGGAACTGGCTGCGGGTGAACAGGCCCGGGTGAAAACCATAGAAGGCGGAGCAAACCTTATGAGTCGCATGGCATCAATGGGCCTTACTCCTGGCGCGGAAGTTACCGTTATGCAGAATTTTGGAAAGAGACCCCTTATCGTCAATGTTCGTTACACGTTCATTGCCCTGGGACGCCCTGAGGCTCGGAGCGTTCAAGTTAGTTCGCTTCGCTGATCTCTATCATTTATCATTGGACATTGGAAAATGGGTATAGGATAGAGTCCACAGTCGATAGTCGACAGTCCACAGTCCACAGACGACAGTCCACAGTCCACAGTCGACAGTCCACAGTCCACAGTCCACAGTCCACAGTCCACAGTCGACAGTCCACAGTCCACAGTCGACAGTCCACAGTCCACAGTCGACAGTC
>JAYEJK010000027.1:0-5721 GCA_034660535.1 Thermodesulfobacteriota bacterium
CATTGGGCAAAGGTGGGCACAGCCCACCCTACAAAAAATACATATTTCCACCATGTTATTCTTAGTTCTCTTGTAGGGTGGGCTATGCCCACCGTTATAATGGCCGAAGTTAAAACCAACCCCCAATTTTCCTGAATCCGTGAGCGTTCACCTGTGGCGCGGCTGGAAGTAATTAAGCCGGGGGCAGCTATAGTTGCCTATGCTGCCCGGCTTTAGCGCTTTCAGCCGCGGTACGGGTGGGCGCCCCAAAGGGCGAAAAGTAAGGTGAAATTAATAACGAAATTCAAGTATATTGCTCTAATAATAGACAGCTTTTCGTCACGGATTCAGGATTTTGTCTTATCATGACGGACATGAATGAGTTTATGGTCATGAAACTTTGATTAAGCGTAAATATTCAACAGCACTCCATCTGTCCACGATCAGGCCTTCCAGCATACTTTATGTATCGCTGAAAGACCTGATCGTGAACACCTGGACCACTGTCAAACATTTACAGACCGAGGTCTTTTGTAATATTTCTACACAAGCCGAATATTTACGATTAAGCAGGCCATTACCTCACGTACCAAGGCCATTGTCCCGGCGCATTATGCCGGAGAACTGATACCTCTTATTGAGAACTAACAATTCCGAAACGTTAAAATATGACTAAACAGGAATCGATAATCAAAAGGACGAATCCTCATAAAAATATTAAAGTTTCGGTTATCATACTAAATTGGAATGGGATCGACCTTCTGCAGGAATGTTTGGACTCTCTTTCAAAACAAACCTTTAAGGATTTTGAAACTATACTGGTTGATAATGGATCATCGGATGGATCTGTTGAATTTGTTGAAAAAAATTTCCCTGTTGTAAAAATTATTAAACTGAACAGAAACGAAGGCTTTTGCCTGGGTAATAACATTGGTTTACAATATGCCAGAGGTGATTTAATAGCATTATTAAATAATGATACGCTTGTAGACATACATTGGCTTGAAGAATTACACAATGCAATGACAAAACATCATGATATCGGCCTTTGCGCTTCCTGCATTGTTAATTATTATTCCCGTGACGTTTTGGATACTGCGGGAGATGGATTTGATTTGTGTGGAGTAGGCTATAAAATTGGAGAAGGGATGCCTGTCACAAAATTTCAGGACGAAAGGTATGTGTTCGGAGCATGCGCCGGAGCAGTTTTGTATAGACGTTCCATGATAGATGAGATAGGCTTTTTTGATGAAATGTTTTTTGCGGTTGGGGAGGATCTGGATTTAAGCTTCAGAGCTAAATTGGCAGGCTATAAATGCTTATATGTGCCTAATGCAATTATTTATCATAAAATCAACTATACAGTGGGTCGAAACAGCGCTTTTCTCTTATATCAGTCACGTCGAAATATAGAATACACCTTTTTTAAAAATATGCCCTTACCGTTTATGATAGTGACTCTTCCCTTACATATAATTTATAATATATTAACCTTTTCTCAGGCGCTTTACGAGAAGCGTATCACAATTTTCCTTAAAGCCAAAAAAGATTTTGTAAAACATTTTAAAGAAATACACAGGCAGAGAAAGGAAATTCAGAGCAAGCGAAAAATCTCCCTGATAAAATTATTTTTTAGTTTTTCTAATCATTATTTATTTTATAGAATCTTTCATAAAATCAGCCTATTTTTTTCACATAACCAGCGGAATTCTAAATAACGCTCAGATTAATTATGAATAACAACGGAACGCGAGACTCTCAGACTGAACTCTTCAACCGGTTGACTTTGGCCTTCCTCATGCTGGCGCCGGCTGTGTTATGGTTTGTAGCATCAATATATCGTTGGGACATTTACCTCAAGATCGGCGGTGCGCCGACGGTGTTGAAACATGTCCCACTGGTGACTGTATGCCAGTGGGCCGCACTTATCTGGGTGGGATTTAACCCATCATACTGGAAAAAACCGCTGTCTTCAGATGTATGGCATATTCTCCGCGCCTGCTTTATTGGTATCTTTCTAATTGTAGCAGGTATATTCATGTGGGATCGGCTGGTAACCGTATCCCGCTCCACATTGATTGTGTACCCTGTTATTTTCGGGATTTCACTGACTCTGCCCAAACTTCTGCAACTCTTCAACACATCGAACGGTGCTGAAAATCTACCGATTTTCAAGGCAGCCTACAACCCGCCGTCGGTGGTCCTGCCGGCGGAAAAAACAGAAAAGATCGGAATCGGAGAAGTCAAGCCGGTCTCGGTTATAATCGTCAACTTCAACGCCGGACGGATATTGTCCGACACGGTCGAGTCTGTTCTGTCCAGTTCGTTTCCGGTCCAGGTGATTGTCTCTGATAACGGATCGATTGACGGAAGCATAGAATTTCTCCGGCAAAAATTCGCGGGCGAGAACCGTCTGGTGATTATCGAGAACGGAACGAATCTCGGTTTTGCTAAGGGATGCAACATTGGTCTTCCGTATGCTACGGGGGAATATATCCTTTACCTGAACCCCGACTGCTTTGTTGAGCGCGACACCATCGAACGGATGGGGCAGATCATGCGCGAGTATCCGGAGGCGGGTATGGCAGGATGCCTGATCAAAGGTCTGGACGGCATTGAACAGGGTGGGTGCCGCCGGTCGGTGCCGACGCCTTGGCGCACCTTTGTCCGTATTTTTCAACTATCGAAACTTTTACCGAACCATCCCAGGTTTCGAAGCTTTGTAATGACCCATTCCCCCCTACCCGACAAGCCTGTATATATCGAGGCGATCTCCGGCGCGTTCATGTTCTTGCGGCGCAAAGCCTTGGACGAGATCGGGCCGCTGGATGAGAGTTATTTCCTCCACTGCGAGGACCTCGACTGGTGTATGCGGTTCAATCAGAGCAACTGGAAGATTCTTTTCGTACCTAATGTCGCAGTAACACATGCCCTCGGCATATGCAGCGTCGGCCGTCCTATACGTGTCTTATGGCACAAACATACAGGCATGATCAAGTTCTACCGCAAATTTTTCCGCCACCAATATCGAGGATCATTCATGTGGCTCGTTATCAGCGCCGTCTGGATAAGGTTCGCTCTACTCTCGGCCGTTTTGTTTGTTCGGCCCGGCATGGGTCTGGATGACGATGGGTTGGGGTAAATTCAGGAGTTCAGGCGGTATCTTGCCTGGATCCTTATCATATTCGGGATTTTTCAGCAGTAACGGCAGGGCGGCTGCAGGCAGGCCCTTCTTTTTTAGTGTTTCTTCCACCTCTTTTAACGATTTTTCAACAGTTGCCTCTGGCATACCAAACTGCTTCTGCTGCATTGCAATTTTATACCATATTACTGTTGAGTTATTGTAAGACTCTTTGAGTTTCTCGGGAATTTCTAAAGACCCTCTATCATAGTTGGCATCTTTTAATATCAGCGGCAACACACTTAAAGGAAGATTTTTTATTGCCATTGTCTCTTCCACTTTTTCAAAAGATTTCCTTGCCTCACTCGTCATACCCAACTGTAATTGAATCAGAGCCAACTGATACCAGCCTGCTGTAAAAAGTGGAAACCGCTCGGCATCTTTTTCCCATAACGGAATGGATTCTTTCAATCTGCCCAGTTGTTTAAGGCACATTGCTGTAGAAGCATAACTATGCGCGTAACTGTACTGTGGAATTTCCTTGAACATATCAAAGTATGTCAATGCCCGCTCGGGATCATTCAACCTTGTAAGACAAATAGTCCCGGCACGATATATATACTTAGGTTTTTTTTCGTATCTCAGCCCCTTTTCAAATAAGTGAACCGCTACTTTGAATTCATTTCTGTCATCATATATTGTACCTTTAAAAAAATAAGACGATCCGCGAGTGTTGCTATAGACAAGGGATGCGGTGACTATTAACGATAAGGCGCCGGCCAGGACGGAAAAGCATGGATAGATCAATCTCCTGAAAGCCGGTTGTTCCGTCTTCTCAGCAACACTTCTTGATAAATCCAAAGAAGCCTTTTTCCCTTTAAATGTGTCGGTCCATAATATCCCTGTAAAGATTGCGGCAAAAACTACGGTTGGCCAGTTGAATAAAATAAGATCCACAAGCCCGTGAATAAACAAATAGAGATAACCAAGTAATGCCAGTTGGGAAACAGCAGACAACTTTCTGAAAGTCAGTGCGCAATAGACCGCGGGATATATCCACAGAAAACACCACAGTATAAAGCCGGGGATTCCGAAGACGGCAGCAATATACAACGGAGTATTGTGCGGATGATTGGAACGTACGGTGTAAGCTTGTCTGGTAAAATACCCTGCCTCAGGCCGATACGGCGCAAAAACCGACTCAAACCTGCTGACGCCGGTCCCGACAAACGGATGATCAGTTATCAAATCCACAGTGGATTTCCACATTATAGGCCTCAGATCATCCTTTAGCAGTCTGTTGTCCTTGCCCTGAAAAAAAAGCCTTGAAAAAATATTATATTTGTGTACAGGAACGTCATTCAACTCAGCACGCTCCGTTGTGTTTGGGGCTGCCCCAAAGTACTGGTACGCTTGAAAAGAAATAAATATTGCGAAAATTCCGGCAATAATAATGGCTGTTCTGAGATTAATATAATTTTTTATTTGATCCCGAAACTTGAGTATCACGCCGGCAAAAATGGTAGCTGCCAGACCAAGCCAGGCGCCTCGGGAATGACACTGATATACAAAATAGCATGAAACACCTGAAACCAATAGAATCGAAAAGTAGTGGATGACCTTGATAAAGGTTTTCCTGCCGGACGATCTCTTTTCTAAATAATCAAACAATCCAGCAATTGAGTATAGCGCAAAAGTTGTTGTTACGACTAAAAACGCGGCGTGCCAGTTCTGATTGCCTACAATACCGGCATTACTTCTGCCAAGAGTCAACAATGAACGTACTATGTCAACCGCCCACAGTATCATGAGATATGGTGCAACAAATTTTACTGCCGCTTCTCTTGCGCAAAAAACATACAAAGGCACTGTTACCCAGAACAGTGACAAAATCACATCACTGAACCGGTAAGTTGGGAAAAGGAAATAATGAATGACAGGGATAACAGCAAAAAGACCAATTGAAACTATGAGAAAGTATTGCCTATACAAAGATTGGCGCAATTTAATATAATTTAAAAAGGTCAAGCCAAGAGCCAATGAGGAAATCGTGGTAATGGAAAACATTTCCTGTACTATTCCAAATGGTATGGGCGGTATAACATAGAGTAGAGGAAAGACTAGTGAGGCACACACAAAAAAAACAGCCATCATAATATATACTGACATTTCCTTAGTCCTTTTTTGCTCTGTCAATTTAAAATTCGTCAAATTTAATCACAATGATAAAATTCATGTATTACCACACAAAAACAATACTTACAAGATGGTCCCATCCTGAGTAAAATTCGGAGCCACAGCCCAAAAAATCGCCCTCCGGATATTGTATGTCATAACGCTACTCTCATTGCCTGGAACAAAAAAAAACCGGCCCCCTCAAAAGAGGGAGCCGGTTTTGACTAGCATATTGCGCTGCCTGCAACAAAAGAATAATTGTGACTACTCACGTAGTCAGGCTGAAGGGGTCAGAAGAGCACGATTGCAGTCAGCCTATCCACCTGAACAGGTAAATATTCGACAGCGCTCCATCTGTCCACGATCAGGCCTTCCAGCATACTTATGTATCGCTGAAAGACCTGATCGTGAACACCTGGACCACTGTCAAACATTTACAGACCGAG
>JAYEJK010000028.1:0-5715 GCA_034660535.1 Thermodesulfobacteriota bacterium
TTAATGATTCGAGTCATGCGCATTTATGAAATCGCCTGGTCACCGAGCCAAAAAGGAGACACGGACAAACAAGTTTGTCCATGCCACCCATCACCCATCGCCTCCCCCAAATCCGTTATAATCAGTTCATTTTTTCATCGGTGCTAACGCTATTGTCGCTAAAACTGCTAAACTTGGAGGCAACTTTAGCAATTCTAGCGGGTTTAGCAGTAGCAGTGTCCTGGAAGTTAGTTTTTTCAATTTCGTCAAGAAAGCTCATTGAAAGTTCCCCGTGCTTTAGGATTTAAGACAATTGATCTCTTCCTTCCGTCCGTTGAGGTCATAACCCAATGATTCTCTTCCAGTATCTTTATGGCGATATCCCTTCTGTTTTTCGTCCGTAATTGATTTGGCCCGTATTGCAAGATCGTTCCTAGTGGACATTGATCCTGATCGTGTTGAATAAGCCAAGCGAGTAACACTTCAGCATCGGAAATCTCTTGCGGTTTATCTAGTAGCGACATGATACGCCGTGCTTCTCGGAGATAGTAAAGGCCCACCTTTGCAGCCCGGGAGATTGTTTGCTCGGAAATCTCACCTTCAGGCCCATTATCAAAAACATGGAAGTTTGCAGCTATACGTACAACATTGTCAGCTATTTTGGCCGCATAATCCTTAACATCAAAAAACTCGCCATATGGGTTTAATTCCGTTTCAATCGCATCATGAAATTTCACCCAGAAAGCTTTTGCGTCAGGGCTTAAAGAAATAACAGGGGGGGATCAGACAACCATCTTCGTCCAAAGGTAAGGGCAAATTTAATAACTCCTTGATCCTGGCGTGGAATGCTGCCAAACATGGTGTACCGTCTGGCGGTGACTTATACGGCCGGTGGCCGATCGTACTTAAAGGTTCTGTTATCAGAAAACGTGCCAGAGTCCCGGATCCACGGGCAAGTCCATTGTTGCCGCAAATTAACTCCTGAACGATTTGTTTCTGCATCATCAGTGAACAATTAACCCGTCGCCCCTTAATGTTGATATTTTCAACCGTCCTCCGTCTGTTGCTGTAATCCTGACCATCCCATAGAGTGTTAAGCATCCCCAAGAATAGCATGACAGTCTCTTTCTGCATTCCGTGAGAGCCAACAACAATCATTGCCTCATTGCTCCAAATTGCAGCACGCGGATAACCGGTGGTAAGACTTTCTCCCAGGCTGGCTGGGTTTACATCGCCATAGAACATTTCAGCTTCAACTATTCTTCGCGGCTTAGATGCTTCCAGTATTTGTAGCTCTTGCCCAAACTCATCAAGGTTTTTGGCCATCTTGGTCTTTTTGCCGGAAGATAAACTTTTTATGGCACTTAAAATGCCGCTACGTTTCGCATCGAAGATGGAAAGATCAGCCTTGTTTTTCACGATCTCGGCCTCTTGTTCTATCCGGAAATCTGCCAACCATTCCTTTATGGATTTGGAAAAAACCACATCCGCCGCCGTCTTTCGTTCGCCGGATTCAGCAATAACGATTATGTTTAAAGATATAGGCCCTCGGAGATGCTTGTCGCGTTCCACGTCCGCCAGCCCTTGACTCACCAGTGAAATTACGCTTAGAGCGGAACTTGCTAGTAATGCTAAAGGTTGCTGTCCGAATTGTCGGTACTCTTCAATAGCATTACGGATCTTTTTAGGGACTGCGTCTATCGGGAAGGGTGAAGGTTTTTCGAAGGAACGACCAATCGGGATCGGGTCTAACCACGTATGCCGCGCCCCTTCGGCTCTATTAATAGAGGCCACAATTTTTTCAACCTCTTTGGCCTCTAATGGCGGATTATATTGCAAATTCACACCTTTACACATTGCCAGCACCTCACCAGAATCCATTCCCCTCCCAAAATACTTGCCGGCAACCCTGGTCAGGGCATCATCGCGCTGTCCCTGCGCAACGGGCGTCAAGGTGACAGGCGTCTTTTCGATCTCCCCAACCTGGTTATCAAAAAGTTCATACGGGAATTCAGCAAGATCATCCCAGCCCCCCAGGCCACTGGTATAAACCAGTTTGTAGACTTTACCAGTCGGGTGGATTGATGGAGCAATGACCACATAACCGCCGTTGCCGCGCACATCAATGTCTTTGAGCGCCCCAGTTCTGTTTTTGACCGGCAATCCATTTGGCCTAAAAAAACCGTGAGCACCCTTTGCAGTACTCTGGTAAACACTCGTTCTCGGGCATGTATTCCAGAGCCATTTTTCGGCATCAGCTGAGTCACAATCTATGGCCACAACCCCTGAAATTCCACCAGTGACAAGGGCGATATTTGCATCAGGCCATTTCTCAAACCATCGCTCAACCTCTTCCTCAGTGGCTATTCTGTTTTGGAATTCTTCCCAAGGAATGAGAGGTTTTTTCCCTCTTGGCTCAATAGGGATAATCGAAAAATCTTGTTCGATAAATTCAAGCGCTGCATTAAGAATAGGGTTTATTTTTTTGCCTTTATTGAATTCGACTGGTTCAGGCGGATTTTCGATTTGTTCCTGCAGGACACGCGCTCTGACAAGCGTAGTGATTTCTTTTTGTACTTCAAGCATTTTTTCGGCCTCAATTTTTTTAATCAACCGCCGGAAAAGTCCCCGGCACTCTTTATCAGGTCCGTTCGATTTCTTTTCTCTCCAGACGCAATTCCATCCAAGCCACGAGGTCATCAACCTTATAAAAGACTTTGCGCCCAATTCGTCCGCGTTTCGGGCCTTTACCGATGGAATCTAGGTTCGCCAAATACTTTTCCGAGAAAATCCCCCCGGAAAACTCATAAATGGCTGTCCTCGAAACTATGGCAGAAGGCCAATTTTTTTTCAGAAATTGTAAATCAGACATATTTTTCACCTTTTGTTTATAATTTTTACGGGAAAGAGTTCTTTCCTATAAACAAGGTGAAAATAAGGGGTAGTGCTTATTTTTAGAGGGGGAAAACAGGTGGGATATTTGTAACTACTCAAAAAGTGAAGGTATTTTCATAAAACCAACACTTCCTGGATTCCCGCTAAAAGCATGCGGGAATGACGATTGCCAGCTTTGTGGCCGTCATTCCGGCATGCAGTCAGCCGGAATCCAGTGTAACTTGCCACCACTTATTGAGAAGTTACGCTAACAGCTAGAAATTAGATTGAAAATCAATAACTTCTTTATTCGTGAGTCTTTCCCTGTGGGTGACCTGATCTTGTTCGATAAATGCTAGCACATCAGGGCACGGGGAATCACAATTTTGACGATCGGGACAGTCTTGACATGTGCGTTTGACTTCCGGTGCTTTAATTTGGTGATAAAACTCTTTAAATCTTTCGGGATCATATTTATGCCCCTCGATCAGTTCAAAAACACGGGCAAAGGCTTTCTTTGTGGTTGAAATACTCATGCCCGTTTCGTGGCTGATTTCTTTGAATGTCTTCCTTTGGCGACGAAGCCGCCATACGTTCAAATGATTCCACGTCTCTTTACGTTTCCGGGCAACTTCAACTTTCCATTGTTTATAATTTTGATGCCACCGGTAATTATCATTTTTTCGTTTTTCTTCAAGGGTATCAAGAAAGTGTTCCACCTCTTTAAGAATGGCACTTTTTCGACGGGAACAATCAATCTTCAGTAGCCTTTCCGATGGCTTTAACGTTTTTGAAAGATCAAAATATTCCCCCTCTATAGGTGTATTAAAATGCGTTGAATTGACAACTTGAACGACGGCCTGGCTCCTGTCGACAAAACACACTGGAAGAGGGGTAGCAAGCTGTTCTTTGTAAGGATTTAAAGCAGACAGGATTTCCTCATTTAATGGCAAAAGACATTTATCTTCATTAGGTAACCTTATTTGAATACCAAAGCTGTCTAGTGAGGCCACGAAAGAGCAAAAAATAGAAAGTGCGTTTGATAGTTGTTGATCCTGTTGGTGTGGCGTTAATGATATTGAAGGGAGAGGAGTACGCTCGATTTCCAGAAACCTGTCCAGAGACATGTATGTTCTATGCTTGCCGCCCATAGCCAATACCCTAAAAGGATTACCGCGCTGTTTTTCTCGCAAATATTTTTCAATCTCTTTCCTGGCGTCCAAAACCTTCTGGATATCGGATTCGTCCCAAAAATTCCGATATGCCCGGGATTCTTTTAGCAGTGCCAGACGCAAACGGTCATCAAGCCAAGTGTTCATATCAAACACCTCTCGTTGTCATCATCGGTATTTTTTTTGCCCGCTGATCCGGTTTTTTTATGTCGTCAAAAACCTTGGTGACAGTTTTGAAATGACTCTCCTGGAGATGGCTGTATCGCTGTGTCATTGCGCCGGTTGTGTGGCCTAGTTGTTTCTGTATAGTAAACAGGTCTGTACCAGCTTGAACCAACCAAGACGCGTGTGTGTGCCTTAACGAATGGAAGCAAACCTTTTGCCGTCTATCCTCGATCCCGTCATTAAATCCGAGGTCTTGTACGACTCGCCTAAAAATTGGCGGTGTAATCATTATCCGATTCCCTTTTCCTGTCAGGAAAACATAGTCAGACGCGGAACCTGGTTCTTTAACACTCATCAACGATTTGACAGCTTTACTCATAAAGACTGTCCTGCTTCTTTTGTTTTTGGTGTCCCGGAGCGTCAACGTACCGTGTACACGATCCACGTCAGACCATGTCAAGGCGGTTATCTCGCCAAAACGCAAACCACAGTGCAGGCTTATGAGCGCCATTTCATAAATATTTTGGTTTTTCTTTCTTAAGGCATTCAGCAATAAATCCGCTTCCTGGCGAGACAGAAACCGTAGGCGTCCGTTATCAAATCGCGGTTTTTTAACGGCATAGACAGGATTTTTTCCCTCATATTGACCGGATTTTGCGGCATGGTTGAAAATTTGCCGGGTAAGGCTCAACATGTATTCTATTGATCGAGGGGCTCGGCCAACTTTGGCCATGTTTGAACGGATTTTTTCAATGTGAATTGGAGAAATTTCTTTGAATGGCAAATCACCAACACCCGGTCTTATCCATACTTTAAAGAGGGAAATTTCGGTCCGTAATGCGGTAAGGCTCTTCCCATCTGAGGTGGTGGCTGGAAGGTAGACTTTTTCAAAATACTGGCTTATCGTGACAGATTCTCTTTCTTCCGCCGCTTTTTGTTGCTTTTCAGCTTCTCTTTTCGTCTCTGCAATCTCGCGTTTTTGTTTGAGCCTGACAGGCCCGGAACCTTTCTTGGCCGCCTCTTTCAGAGAAGCCAGCTCAAGAGCCGCTTTCTGTTCGGACCAACCAGAGGAAGACCAACCCAGGCCCTCCTCTGCTCGCCTGCCGTTAAGCTGGTAACGAATTGCATAATACCTATCAAACCGGACGCCATGTTTTCTCTGAGGATGTTCATAAAATCTTACGCCTTTGAATTTTGAGCTTACCCATTTCGCCATAGCTGGCTCCTCTTAAGTGAATTTATTAATCAGCAGGTATATTTTCTCCCCATTCTCTCCCCATTTTTTAGATAAAATAAAGTGTTTTTAAGTGAAGTAATATGAAAGTAAAATACAAGGGAAACCTCTATAAATCAAGGACAAAATGATATTTTGGGACATTAAGTGAAGACAAAAAAATCTGATACTTAATCAGTATATCAAGCGCAGGCTTCGAAACGGCCCAAGGGCACCAGATTCACCGCTGTTCATTAACCTGCGAACTCACCGTTTGCGTCACTGCACTGTTTATCACACCTTCCGGCAACT
>JAYEJK010000029.1:0-5714 GCA_034660535.1 Thermodesulfobacteriota bacterium
CAAGAACACGAGCTGTATCACGGATACCACTACCATTAATAGCCATTTCCACCGCCTGTTCCTTGATGCCTGGGACACATGCCCCGTAGCGGTATTTTAACATGAAAGTTACAGTGTTACAGTCTGGATTACAGCAACGATAACGCTGCTCACCATGAGCATTTCGCCCTGATTTGGTAATATGATTGCTGTCACAATGTGGACAGTTAACTTTTATGTAGCATGCCGGGGATGCTGTTAAGGTTGTTTCAGTGTCTTTGTTCATAGCTCACTCTGATGTTTAAAGGAATGTAAAAATACCTCATCATCCTTTATCAAATTGAACTCTTATTGTCTAGTACTTTATATCAAAACACACATTTAACCCACCACCTTGAAATTTTGGTAAAAGTTTACGAAAACAAAAATTATAAATGCAGCTATAGTTGGCTTTTAGCTATGCACGGGAACCGCTGTTCAGTCTCTATTTAGGTTTCGCACTCAAAAAGGACGCATTATGGAAAACAAGGAAAGCAAACAGGGTCTCATACAAAAGATAAAAAATCTTAATCGTATTCAGAAGATCGTTTTCTGGTCGGCTGTGACTATAATCCTCTATACCATAGTCGGTTTTCTCGTTCTGCCGCCGGTCCTGAAAATGGTCATGGAAAAAAAATTACCCGAGGCGCTTCACCGTCAGGCCTTGATTCAAAAAATAAAAATAAATCCCTATACACTCACAGCCACAGTGGAAGGGTTCGCGATTCGAAAACAAGACGATTCTGAGAATTTTATCGCCTTTGACCGGCTTTTTGTCAATCTCCAGATCATTTCAATCTTCAAGCGGGCGCTTATCATAAAATCCGTAGCCCTTGCCGGACCCAAGTTCAACTTCAGCCGCAATCACGACCTGACCTACAGTTTCTTCGATCTTACAGCGAGGAAAACCTCAGACACGCCGCAACAGGAACCAAAAAAGCTTTTTCTCTTTTCCATACATAATATTGAAATAAATGACGGCGCTATTAAGTTCCAGGACCTTCCAAAGGATAAAATCCATAAAATCGCCGAACTAAACATGGCCATCCCTAACATTTCCAATTTGTCTTACCATATTGAGAATTATGTTAAGCCTGCCTTTTCGGCTACCATTAACAACACGAAATTTTCCATGGGCGGCATGACCAAGCCCTTTGCCGATACTCAAGAAACTGTAATGGATATCAACATCAAAGGCCTTAATATTCCGGAATATCTCGCCTATGTTCCAAACCCCACAAAACTGACCCTGAAATCCGCCTTTCTTGATATTAATGCCGGTCTTTCCTATCTCAATCAACAGGACAATACATCGAAATTGTCTCTTACGGGCATTATCTCCATTCAGGATATAGATGTGACGGACGATCAGGGCACAAGCTACATCCAACTGCCCCATATCGCCATAACCATGGCCGACTCAAATCTCCTTGAAAAAGAGATCCGCATTGCAAATCTCACCTTAAAAAATCCGGGCCTGAAATTTGAGCGTTTGAACAACAGTGATATTTTGCCGTTATCCCTTATGATGCCGGCAGAGACGGAGCAGTCTCCTTTGGAAGAAAAAGCCGATGACAATGGCGAGATTCCCTTTAAGTTGACAATTGATGAAATTCTTCTGGAAAACGGCAGTGTTGAGTTTATCGATGCCGATGCCCAGCCTTTTGCAACCAGCCTGAATCCTATTGATGTCAAAGTGGTCAATTTCAGCACCATTCCTGAAAAAGTTGCAGGATTCGATGTTGCCGTCCGGACGGAGTCCGAAGAATCGATATCCCTTAACGGCAACTTCGGCCTCACCCCTCTCCTTGTGGAGGGTAACGCGGATATCAAGGCAATAAAACTCACCAAATACATCCCTTATTTGAAAAAAATCCTGATCCCGCATCCAACAGACGGCAAAATTGATATCTCCACTGATTATCATTATTCCAGCCGGGACTCGGCAACCCAAACCAGGCTCAGCAACCTTGCAGTTACCATATCCGACTTTGTCCTGGAGGACGAAACCCGCACGGATAAAATCATTTCCCTGCCCCAATTGGCTATCGCTAATACCGAACTTGACCTGGAAGAGAAGCATTTGACCATTAATGATTTTCATAGCCGGGAAGCTGACTTTTTCGTGTTAAAAGACCGGAATGGCCGAATCAACCTGGCAAACATGATCCGCTTTCCGGAAAAAGAAGATAATCATGCAGCCGAATCCGAGCCGTCGGCCGAATCCGGAATAAAAAAGACGCGGCCATGGCTCGTAAAGCTCAATCAAGGCAAGATCGAGAAATATTCTCTGACCATGAGGGACATGGGCCCAGCCACACCGGCTGTTACTAAGATTGATGATCTTGATATGACGTTTTCGGATATCTCCACCGCGCAAAACAGTACAGGCGGTCTCTCATTTGGTTTTCAGCTTAATAACACAGGGGAAATAAGCGGCAAAGGCAAGTTCGGTATCACTCCCCTTTCCACCTCTTTAGCCCTGGATATAAAAAACCTGGGCTTAAAACCGCTGCAACCTTATGTCGACGAACAGGTCAATATAATCGTTACCAACGGCGCCGTGTCCGTTAAGGGGAACCTGGAATTTAATCAACGGAAACAGGAAGGAGTGGTGATTCAATTCAATGGTAACAGCAATTTAAACGATCTGGCAATACTGGACGCCGTGTCAGGAGAGGACCTGCTGGGCTGGAAGAATTTAGGCATCAACGGGATCCGTTTTTCCTCTCAGCCGCAGTCTCTGGCCATAAAGGATATCAGCTTGCAAGATGTTTCAGCCAAGCTGATTATCGGAGAGGACGGCACGTTGAACCTTACCACGCTCAAACGTTCCGCTTCAGATGTTGAGGAAAAACCGAAGGAAGTCGAAGTTGCCGAGGATAAGCCATCGGGCCGAATCGAAATAGAGAGTGTCTCAATAGCAGGTGGCAGGATAGATGTATTAGACCGAAATATCACTCCAGCCTTTGCTGCTACATTAGACGAACTGAATGGGGCTGTAACCGGTCTATCTTCACAGGAAGAAACTGTCGCAGAGGTCAAGCTTACCGGCAAACTCAACCATCACGCCCCATTGACCATCGCAGGAAAAATCGCCCCCTTAAAGGACGAATTGTTTGCAGACCTGACAATCGACTTTCACGATATCGACCTGAGCCCGACATCGCCGTACACGGGCAAACATATCGGGTATAAGACCGATAAAGGCAAGCTGACCCTGAATCTACATTATACCATCAACGGCAAGGCGCTGGATGCTCAAAATCTTGTCTTTCTTGACCAGTTTACCCTCGGCGACTCGGTTGACAGCCAGGATGCGGTCAGCCTTCCTATTCATCTTGCCATTTCCCTGCTCAAAAACAGAAAAGGGGAAATTCATCTCAATGTTCCGGTACAGGGCCGGCTCGATGATCCCGAGTTCAGCGTGGGCGGGGTTATCGTCCAAGTAATTTTCGGCCTGATCGCCAAGGCGGCCACCTCGCCCTTTGCTCTGCTCGGCGCCCTGATTCCGGATGGAGAAGACCTCCAACACGTAACCTTTGAGCCGGGCCTTTCGGATATAAGTGAGAACGCCTCAACCAAGCTCGAAAAAATGGCAAAAGTTCTTTACGACAGGCCTGGTCTGCGGATGGATATCATCGGTAAAATAGAACCGGACCAGGACCGTGAGGCACTGATAAAAATGCGTTTTAACAAATTGATCAAACTGCAGAAGATGCGTGAATTATCTGCTGCCGAACCTGAAAAAGCGCCTCAAATAGAAACAATTGAAATTACAAAAGAGGAGTATCCTTGTTATTTGTCCAGGGCATATGAAGTTGCACTTCAAGCAGAGATAGAAACAAAAGGCAAAAATAACGAGACCGCATGGACGCTTCGACAATTCCCGATTTTGAAAAAATTCACCTCAAACCGTTCTGTTTTCGGCAGACTTATTTCAAAAATGTCCTCCAAAGATAAGCCTCTGACGCCGGAAGAACTTTCCCAGCTTGAAGAAATGGAAAAACTACTGACGGCCTGGGTTAAGGTAAGCAATGACGACCTGCGCCTTCTCGCCATCCAAAGGGCCGACAACGTCCTTGATTTTCTGCTTAAAAAAGGACCGGTGGAGGCTGAAAGGCTATTTATTATAGAGCCCCGGGTAGAGCCATCCGAAGGCACTGACGAGAAAGTGACAGGAATGCAGGTAGAGATGGTTATCAAGTAGAAGCGGAGTTGATTACTGATGAACATTAAGAACAGCATCCATTTTCTGCGTGAGGGGGTCTGGAGTATTCCATCCAAGACGCTCTCACCTGCACGTTCCTTTTTCCTGAAACAACTGCGCATAATAATTCTGGCCTTGCGCGGATTTGACGAGGACAAATGCGGTCTCCAGGCATCAGCGCTCACTTTTTATTGCCTCATGTCAATCGTGCCGGTTGTGGCAATGGCCTTTGGTGTGGCCAAGGGATTTGGTTTTGAAGAGACGCTCAAGCAACAGATCTACGAAAAATTCCAGGATCAGAGCGTTATCATAACAAAAATAGTCGCTTTCTCGGAATCAATGTTGGAAAAAACCCAGGGCGGGCTTGTTGCGGGTATTGGTGTGGCAGTCCTCTTTTTCCTTGTAATAAAACTCCTGTCAAACATTGAAAGATCTTTTAACAACATATGGGGCATACGCGCAGGAAGATCATTGGCCAGAAAGTTAACCGACTACCTGGCCGTGATGCTTATCTGCCCATTACTCTTTATCATGTCCAGCAGCCTGACAGTATTCCTCACAACCGAGGCAAACGAACTGACCGGCAGAATAGCATTCCTCCAAACCTTCAGTCCCTTGATCGCTATTACACTTAAGCCCCTGCCCTATCTGTTCACTTCGGTTCTTTTTACCTTTAACTATATCTTTATGCCCAACACCAAGGTCAGGTTTAAATCAGCGCTGTTCGGCGGCATTGTCGCCGGCATCATCTACCAGGTTGCCCAATGGGCCTATATAAAATTCCAAATCGGCGCTGTAAACTACGGCGCGATCTACGGCGGCTTTGCAGCCCTGCCGCTTTTTTTGCTGTGGCTCCAGATGAGCTGGGTAATAGTACTGCTTGGTGCGGAAATATCATCTGCCTGCCAGACCGTCGACACCTATGAATTTGAACCTGATTGCCTGAAGGTCAGCGCCCGTTTCAAACAGATCCTGGCCTTGAGAATCGTACAGCTCTGTGTGCACCACTTTACTGAAGGCAAAGAGCCATGGCGAGCCGCCCTCATCTCTCACGAGCTTGAAATACCGATCCGGCTTGTACGCGAAGTCATATTCGAACTCGTTCAATCCGGCATACTCCTGGAAACTCATACTCCTGACGATGAACCTGCTTACTGCCCGGCACGGACCGTGGAAAACCTGCGCGTAAGTGATGTGCTCTTTGCCCTGGAAAAACTCGGGCAGGATACGATACGGATGTCGGAAGAAGCTGGTTTCCAGGGGTTCAAGAAGTCGTTGGCAAAACTGGAAAAAGTGGTTAAAAACGCGCCGGCAAATCTGCTGGTAAAAGACGTTTAAGGGGAGATTCACGCTGCCGGGATTGTCCGTTTGGGGATGCAATTGTGCTACCTGGCAACTCATAAGGGGTCGCGATTATGCTACTCAATTCCTACCTGTTCTTCCACCCACCTGATATATAAACTAACCCAGATAAACTGGAAATTTT
>JAYEJK010000030.1:0-5692 GCA_034660535.1 Thermodesulfobacteriota bacterium
TAGCACTTTGTGGGATGTTTTTTTCATTGAATGGTCAAAAATAAGAAAGATTTATAAAATTCTATATAAGTCTAGCAAATTAACAGCCGAATATACACTTTTATCTGTTCATCTGTCAATATTTTCGCCTCATTAATTCACTGCGCCAAATTCAAAAACACTCTGTTTTCATGCAGTTACACCATTCTTGCTTAATTTCTCAAAAACAGCCTTTGCAATTTCTTCGGCATCTGATGGCTTGTTTTCCTGTGGATTTGCTAGGTCGCGGATGATTTCCCCCTGCCGCTGGCAGGCTACTTCCCCATAGCTCAAGAAAGTTGTAAGCACCTTTTCATGACCCAGGTTCTGGCTCCATGCCTTAAAGTGCTCCGGAGTTTTGCAGAAGACCTGCTCACCGAACAAGGCATCTGTACCTCGCGGGCATCCTGATTGACACACCCGGCAATAAGGTTAACGTGCTTCAGCTTCATGGAGGCAATGGCGCTGTCCCGAGCACCTGTCAGCAAGGTGAATGCGATCAGGGCGCGGTTGCGCCGTTCTATATCAGTATCGGCTGGCATGTTGCTGATAACATGCTTGATCTGTGCCATGGTCGGTGGCACTTTGTACCGCTTGGCGGTGGCAATACGAGTGTCCTTGTCTGACAGATTGAAATACTCCGCGTCGGAATACTGAATACGGGATTTGTAGCCCGGCTCTCGGGACAGCCATTTGAAGAACTTTTGGGGTTGGTTTTAACTTCGGCCATTATAACGGTGGGCATAGCCCACCCTACAAGAGAACTAAGAATAACATGGTGGAAATATGTATTTTTTGTAGGGTGGGCTGTGCCCACCTTTGCCCAATGAAAGACTTGTGGCCGAAATTAAAACCAACCCCGAACTTTTTTAGTTGATTCAGGGTGGCATGTATGGTTGCCTTGCTCAGTTTCTCGCCGGAACGCTGCCCCTTCTGGTTGGCAAGATGCTTTTTAAAGGCAATGGCCTGCTCAAAATGAAAGGTCTTGAAGTCTCGAAACTTGGAGTAGACCTCGAATCGGTTCAGGGCCTTGGCCGCCGCATCAATGGTCGGCTCACTGTGCCGTTTTGCTTCCTTCAAAAAGGCAAAATACTTGCGCTTTTTTCTCTCGTTGGCCGGGTTGTGTTTTTTCATGTTTTAAACTCCCTATCTCAAATCACTGTTTACGGAGGGATTTGGACTATCAACTAGTAAATATTCGACAGCACTCCATCTGTCCACGATCAGGCCTTCCAGCATACTTATGTATCGCTGAAAGACCTGATCGTGAACACCTGGACCACTGTCAAACATTTACAGACCGAGGTCTTTTGTAATATTTCCACACAAGCCGAATAGTTACATCAACTAATTGGAACACCCTGGAAAAGAAAAACCCCGAAATCCTTATCAGGACTCGGGGTTTTATATCTTACCGGAACACTCCGGATTATTTTATGGTGGCGATGCAGGGACTTGAACCCCGGACACCACGGATATGAGCCGTGCGCTCTAACCAGCTGAGCTACATCGCCATAGTGAGCGTCCAGCAGCGCCGCCTCTGCAGCGCTGGTAAACACTTAGCTGAATGTTTTTACCTCTTTTATCCCCTGTAAACAGTTACTCGCGGTGGCTGAAAAGTCTTGTTATATGGTAAATTTTACCAAAATTGTCAATATAAATTATCGGATTGAACATAAACGATCACGGGAGCAATTTGCCACGGGACGGGGAAACCCTTACGATTGAACTGCTGGCCGCTCTTGGCCTGCAGATAAAAAAGGAGCCTTTTACCCAGTCAGGTAAGGCTCCTTTTTCATGGGTCAGGTCGAAACGGATCTTACTACATCATACCGCCCATACCGCCCATTCCGCCCATTCCGCCCATTCCGCCGCCGGGAGGCATGGCAGGCATGTTCTTATCATCTTCAGGCATCTCAGCGATCATGCATTCCGTTGTCAGGAGTAAGCCGGAGACGCTTGCCGCGTTCTGCAGCGCAAAACGCGTCACCTTGACGGGATCGATGACGCCGGCTGCGATCAGGTCTTCAAATTCCTCGATTTCTGCATTGAAACCGTTCGGGCCGTCCATCCCCTTGATTTTTTCAACAATCACAGAACCTTCAAGGCCGGCATTATTTACAATCTGGCGCACAGGCTCTTCAAGGGCACGTGCAATTACACGCTTTCCAAGGGCCTGTTCTCCGGGAAGGTCAAGTGCCTCAAGAGCATCAAGGCAGCGCAGATAGGCCACGCCGCCGCCGGGGAGAATGCCTTCTTCGACCGCGGCTCGTGTTGCGTTTAATGCATCTTCCACCCGGGCCTTTTTCTCCTTCATCTCAATCTCGGTGGCTGCGCCGACATTGATTACCGCAACGCCGCCGATCAGCTTGGCCAGACGTTCCTGCAATTTTTCCCTGTCATAATCCGAGGTGGTGTCGTCGATCTGGGTGCGGATCTGCTTGACGCGGGCAGAGAGTTTTTCTTTGTCACCGGCGCCGTCTATAATTGTTGTGTTGTCCTTATCAATCAGGATTCTCTTAGCCGTGCCAAGATCGTTTACAGTCACGTTCTCAAGCTTGATGCCGAGATCTTCGGTAATCACCTGGCCGCCGGTAAGAATCGCGATGTCTTCAAGCATTGCCTTCCTTCTGTCGCCGAAACCGGGCGCCTTTACAGCAGCCACATTAAGGGTGCCGCGCAGCTTATTGACTACCAGGGTGGCAAGCGCCTCACCGTCAATATCCTCTGCAATAATGAAAAGCGGCCTGCCCATCTTTGCAACCTGCTCAAGAATGGGCAGCAGGTCTTTCATGGTGCTGATCTTTTTTTCATTGATCAGGATATATGGATCCTCAATATTGACTTCCATCTTGTCGGCATCGGTCACAAAATAGGGAGAAAGGTAACCGCGGTCAAACTGCATGCCCTCGACAACGTCCAGGGTAGTATCCATGCTTTTGGCCTCTTCTACCGTTATCACGCCTTCCTTGCCTACCTTGTCCATGGCCTCTGCAATAATATTACCAATGGTGGGATCGTTATTCGCGGAAATCGTGCCGATCTGAGCGATCTCTTTCTGTTCCTTGGTGGGCTTTGAAATCTCATTTAATTGTTTGACTACTACCCCCACGGACTTGTCAATCCCGCGCTTGATCTCCATGGGATTATTCCCGGCAGCCACCAGCTTTGAGCCCTGGATAAAAATTTCCTGCGCGAGGAGCGTGGCGGTCGTGGTGCCGTCGCCGGCCACGTCGCTTGTCTTGGAGGCGACTTCCCTGACCATCTGTGCGCCCATGTTTTCAAACTTACACTTTATTTCAATCTCCTTGGCAACGGTCACGCCGTCTTTTGTCATGGTCGGTGCGCCAAAAGATTTTTCCAGTAATACATTGCGGCCTTTCGGGCCCAAGGTCACCTTAACGGCATTGGCCAAGGTATTAACACCGTTCAGGATGGCCTCCCGGGCCTTGCCCCCGTATTTTAATTCCTTTGCTGACATAATTCTCTAGTCTCCTTTCACTGGTTGTCCTTAATTTTTTTTATTGGACCCAAATCACATGCCTGATTTTCAAGTATTTATTCGGCTGGAAAAGATAAGAATATCCCTCCCTGAAAAATCATTCAGACATACAATACCATTTTTATTCTACAATACCGAGGATATCATCCTCGCGCATAATGAGATAGTCTTCACCATCCAGTTTTACGTCGGTTCCACCGTACTTGCTGAACAGCACGCGGTCACCCGGCTTTACCTCAAGGGGAACACGCTCGTTTTTATCATTCAGTTTGCCGTTGCCGACCGCAATGATTTTACCTTCTGCCGGCTTTTCCTTTGCGCTGTCAGGAATAATGATGCCGCCCTTTGTCTTCTCTTCTTCCTCCAGTCTTTTGACCAGGATCCGGTCATTCAGTGGACGAATTTTCATGTAAGCCTCCATATTAATTAAATGTTTCTAACCGTAAAAGTAAATATTCGGCTTTATGCCGAAAAATAGCTAAAACCTCCGAATTGTAACTGTTTGACAGCGCTTCACAGGGAGGTGATCAGGCCGATCAGCTATACACCGGTATGCTGGACGGCCTGATCGCCTTCCTGTGGAGTGCTGCCGAATAGTTACCCTTAAAATAAACTATCCGATCTTATAGCAACCATGTTGGTTCCCTGCAGGTATCCGAGTATCAACGGCGTGTCAGCGTCTATTCAGCAAGCTATTCGCCGTGATGCGCAAAAATATAGTGACACACCTTTGAAAAATCAAGTGACTGCAAAAAAAAATTTGCTCCGGAAAACCATAATTCCCCGAAACAGGTTGCGCTCAGATTATTTTCACCACCCAGTTATGCGGATCTTCCCGAAAACCGTATTGAATAGCCTGAAGCTCATCAAACAACCGCTGGGATAGCTCTCCTATCGCCCCCTCGCTGATTGTGCAGGTCTCGCCCTTGTAATGAAGGGCGCCGACAGGTGAAATCACGGCCGCGGTCCCGGTGCCGAAGACCTCTTTTAATGAGCCGTCCTTACCTGCACTCAAGACCTCGTCAATGGATATCGTCCTTTCGTTGACAATAATTCCCCAATCTCCGGCCAACCGGATTACGGAATCTCTTGTGATTCCGGGAAGGATGCTGCCGGACAGTTTCGGTGTGATAAGTTCATCTCCTATGATAAAAAATATGTTTGAAGTCCCAACCTCTTCAATATTTTTCCGCTCAACCGCATCCAACCACAAAACCTGGGTATAACCAAGCTTATGGGCCTCCACGGCCGCCATAATACTTGCCGCGTAATTGCCTGCGGTCTTGACGTGGCCCACACCGCCTGGAACCGCCCGGACGTATTTATCCTCCACGAATATCTTTGTCGGATTAAAGCCCTCGGAATAATAGGCGCCCACCGGACCGGTTATGATGAAAAAGAGATATTGGGCAGCTGGTCGCACGCCAAGACCCGCCTCAGTGGCGATTAAAGTCGGCCGTATGTAGAGAGACGAACCATTTACGCCGGGCACCCAGTCCTGATCAACTACAACCAGTTGCTTCATTGCCTCTAACACTACATCAGCAGGGATCCGGGCCATACACATCCGCTCTGCCGAGTTGTTCATACGATCGAGATTATCGGTCGGCCTGAACAGAAAAATATGATTGTCCTTTCCTCGATAGGCCTTGAGACCCTCAAAAACAGCCTGTCCGTAATGTAGTACCATGGCTGCCGGATCCAGAGAAAAATTCTCGTATTTCCTGATTACAGGATCATGCCATCCCTTGAATTCATCATAGTTCATCACGAACATGTGATCCGACATGAAATTTCCAAACCCCAGCTTACTCTCATCCGGTTTGGACTTAAGTTCACTTTCAGCGGTTTTCTCCAGCCTGATATCCATAATAATCTGTCTCCTACCTGGCTTCATTACCGGACGGGAAGCCTGCCTTTCAAGGCATGCGGGACTTGTCTTCAAATAAAAGCGACAGTATATCCGAAATTCTCCGGCCTTCAACAACTTAATTTCAACCGACCCAAAAAACTAAGGCTCTTAGGGTCTGGAAAGAAATAACTTGAATTTTCCGTTTCCGAACTGTATCACACCTTTAGCCGGTTTGACATCCCCGAAATCCTCACCGTAGCCCTGCTACGCTTGCGGTTTCGTGAATATCAAACCGACTAAATCTGCAACACATTTCGGAT
>JAYEJK010000031.1:0-5687 GCA_034660535.1 Thermodesulfobacteriota bacterium
GCAGGGCTACGGTGAGGATTTCGGGGATGTCAAACCGGCTAAAGGTGTGATACAGTTCGGAAACGGAAAATCCAAGTTATTTCTTTCCAGACCCTAAATACTCAAACAACCACAAAATGTCATAGGTTCCGGGTTCCGGGTGCAAAGGTTTATTTAATCGGAATTTTTTCCTATTCAACCATGAACCCTGAACGTGGAACCTTAATAGTTATATTATATTTCCGGAATGCCGAAAGTAATCTTAAATTCCGTGCCTCCACTTCTGTCAACCTCGATCTCGCCCTTGATCTGTTTCACCAGGGTCATTACTAATTGCAAACCTAATGTTTTTGTATCCCTAAAGTCCAGATCTTTTTCAAAGCCGATGCCGTTATCTCCAATAATAAGTGTACATCTGTTATCCGCCCGCGCCTCTTTTACGGCATTTTTTTTATCCGACCATAGTTTGACGCATATTCTGTTGCCTTTCGTCTCCGTCGGGAAGGCATGTTTCAGGCAATTTGAAACAAGTTCATTTATAATCAAACCACAAGGAATAGCAAGGTCAATACCCAGAAACACATCGGCAACTTCTATATCCACAGTTATATTAGCGGGATAGAGTGTATAAGAATGTAACAGATGAGATGTGAGGTTTCTAGTATATTCGGCAAAATCAACCCTTGCCATGTCCTCGGATTGATAGAGTTTTTCATGAATGAGCGACATTGAACGGACACGATTCTGGCTTTCCTTGAATATTTCCAGATCACGATCATCCTTGACATAGCCGGACTGAAGCCTGAACAGACTGGAAACAACCTGTAAATTATTTTTAACCCGGTGGTGAATCTCCTTTAAAAGCGCCTCTTTTTCCTTAAGCGACTCTTTGAGTTGATCCTCGGCCAGCCTGTGATCGGTGATGTCGTGAAATAATTCCAGGACCATCTTTGGGCGATTGTCCTCATATCGCGCGGCCACACTCGCTGTGTTTGAAAAGATCAGCCGCTGCCCGTCGGCTTCGACAAGTTCTGTTTCAGTTTTATGAACTTTGCCGTCCTGAAAGCATTTCTTAACAACGCACCTTTTGCAAAGCCTGTCCAGCCCATAGAAAGCAGCGTAGCATTTTCGGCCGATAAAATCCGAACCTAACAATTCTCCGGTGAGATCGTTTACCCATACAATATTGAATTCCTCGTCAATCATGGCCATGAAATCCGTTACCGAATCGACAATACCGGCAAGTTTTTCCTCGCTCTCGCGAAGCGCCTGTTCCGCCTGTTTCATTTCGTAGAGCAGGCGGGCGTTCTCTAAGGAAATGGCCGCCTGGGAGGTCAGGAGTTCAGTTACTTCCGTCTTTTCCAACGTGAAAACCGCATCGGACAACCGGTTCTCCAGGTATAAAATTCCAATCATCTTGGATTGCTTGATCAACGGCAGACAGAGGACGGACCGAAGCTGCATGGCCTGAACCTCCGGATTGTCTATATACTCACCTTCTTTCGAAGCATTGCTTAAGATTACCCTTTTTTGTGTGCGATGCACATAGCGGACGATCGTCTTGCAAAGATCTTCGGCATCTTTAAGGCTGTATTTTACAGTCCGGACCACATCCTTTTCCGTGATATGACTTTCAGCACGGACAATCAAGTTGCTGTTCTCTTGGATCAGCAGATACCCGTGTTGAGCCCCGGAGGCCTCGATGACCACATTCATGATTTTTTTCAGCAGGACATCTGGGTTGATCTCGGCTGAAATGGCAAGGGAGGATTTCATCAGGTAGTCAACATCCAGACTGGGAAGGGTGTAGGCAGTGGGTTCCGCTTCGAATGGCATGTAAGCCACGACTTCTTCCTCGAAATACCCCGGGTATTTCTCCAGGAGAAAGATCTCTTTTCGTTCAGCATGGCAGCTTTTATACAGGCGCACTGCCTCGGCAAAATAAGATCTCTCCGTACCTATGCCGGCCTTTTTGATTAATTCAGCCATACATTCATTAAGCTGGGCCTCCAGCAGGGTAAATCGCTGTTCATGGGCAATAGCTATAGCATCAAAGTAAAGACTTCCGGCTTTTTTAAAATCACCGGTAACTCTTTCTAATTCTGCATAGATAAAGGCAAGATAAGGTTTAAGTATCGGCCCGTATTGAGCCCAGGTCTCAATCTTTTTGATGAGCGGTTGAATGAAAGATAATAATTTCTCTTTACTTTTGTAAATTTTCCCTATCTCATATAACTTAAGGGCATTCAACACTTGAAAGGCATGCCATTGCCGCTTCAGCAAATGGTCGGTAAGCCCTATCAAATACCGCCTGACTTCAAGCAAATACTGTTCAGCTTTTTCATATTCTCCGAAATAATAATGGGTCAAAGCCATGTGCACATAATAGCTCCCGGCAGCGGAAATATGATTTTCCTTTTCCCATTTTCTAATCTTCTCCTCCATGGGAACATGTGTATAATCTTTTTTCATAGGCTCTATCCACCCGGCCTGCATCGCCTCGGACAGAGCAACGGAAAAGGATAAATGGTACTTTTGAGAAAACTTCAGACACTCTTTGGCATACTGCTCAATGGTCAACAGGTTGGCTCCCTGCACCTGAAGGCCCCATATCAAGGGTCCGTAGGAAAGCCCCGCATTATACAAATCACCGCAGTTTTTCCCGCACTGAATCGCTTTCAGGCAATGCTTAACCAATTCTTCGGGATGATTCCGCGTATGCATGGTAACCCAGGCAACCCCGTTCATCCCCCTGGTGGCCCCAAACGTGTTCGGGTGCTTTTCACACAAATTAAGAGCCAGATCTTCATATTGAAAGACTTGCTCAAATTTTAGCTGTTCCCCTAAATAGAGCCCCATGATGGAAAAAGAGTAGATCACCGATTCATCCATGCCGCCTTCCAGGCAGTGTTTGGTGGACTGGACCGCGGAAAGATAGAGCTGCGGCACCAGGCCGGACATATATAAATCCGGGATAAGTTCACTGTAAAAGACCAATTCAATCTTACTCTTACTTTCCTCGGTAAACGGCATATTCAGGATAGTGTCCCAAATTTTGGAACCATATTGAGAGTTTATTTCATTCATCAATTGTTCTCGTTTTTTCTCCGCAAGCTCAGGATCATCCGGGATCGATTTTCCGAAAAAGGCCAACCCGCGGTTAGCGGTTTCGATTGCCTTTATAAAATTACCAATCGATGAAAGCGAGGTGGTCTGTTCAGCCAGGGCCGCCGCCTTGTCAAGATCTGTTTTGGCATAATCAAGTAGTTGATTAAGCAGTTTTTCCGATCTCTCATATTCTCCGCACATCAACTCGGTCTTTGCCAGTTTCTGGAATATCTTGAATGTCCTGCCGTACTGTGCCTCCCAGGAGTCATCCGGCAAAAGGTCAAGGCTTTGCCGAAGATACTCATTGGCGGCTTCCGTTGCCAGCGAAGCCAGTGCCTTGTTGCCCGCATGATAGTTGATATCCGACAATTGGTAAGCGGTTTTTCGGTCCAGGGTCTTTTGCCTTCCCAGGTTGAGATGGGAGGCGATGGTGAAAATATTATCCATTTTTTCCAGATCAGCCTTTTGGAAAACAGTGGAAAGGAGATGATTCCCGATCTCCCAGTGTATATACCGCCGCCTTTCAGATTTTATGTTGCTCAGGACCGCCTCCTGCACCCGGTCGTGAACAAACTGGAATTGATCTTTGGTCTCTATGAGAAGCCCTTGACCTAAGGCCGGCTTCAATGTTTCAAATGTATCGATAAGTGTAATTTCTCTGGTTAGAGCGATTTCATCCGGCGTGAAGAGATTTCCCATGCAGGCGCAGTATTCCAGCAGATCAATTGACTCAGGAGGCAACTTCTTTACTTTTGAGCTGAAAAGCGCCACCACCGAAGAGGGCATATCAGACTGCCTGATCCTGTCCATATCCCATTGCCATTGCATATTTTGATCTAAAATGAGCAAATCCGCATTGTGTAAATAGGATAGCGTCTCACTTACAAACAAAGGGTTGCCCTCGGCAAGCCGGGCTATGAAATCGGCCAGGGCCCCTGTTTGCGAAAGAGGTGAATTAAGGATATAGGAAACCATCTCATGGCAATGTTCGGGTCTAATGGCTTCCAGCCTGATTTCTCTCAGAGGTTGGGCGTTTTTCTTGATATTTTTTATTAACCTTGTCAGGGGATGGCTTGAATCCACTTCATTATGACGATAGGCGCCTATAAGAAAAAGGTATGGATGCTCCTTGTAGTTGGTCAAGATGTTGGCTAGAAAATCAAAGGAGTCCGGATCGCACCACTGAAGGTCGTCAATAAAAAGCGCCAGGGGATGTTCCTTGCCGGCCAGAGAGGTCAGAAAACCACTGAAGATATCATGGAAGCGGTTGCCGGCTTCCACGGGAGGAAGAGATTTTACCCTGGGTTGAGGGCCGATCAGGATCTCCAGTTCCGGGATCACGTCGGTGATCACTATGCCGTTGTCTCCAACAGCTTTGATAATCCTTTGCCTCCACATGGCGACCCTTTCATCACTTTCCGTTAAAAAGATTCTTACCAGGTTTTTGAGACTCTGGATAAGGGAACTGTATGGAATATTTTTTTGATAGACATCGAACTTCCCTGAGGTAAAGTAGCCCCGACGCTCTACGATGGGCTTGTTAAGTTCCTGAATTAAGCGGGTTTTTCCAATACCGGGCAGCCCTGAAATGAATAGAGAGCAGAAAGAACCTTCAGCCGTTTTATTATATTCCTCAAGGATCATTTCAGCCTCTCTGTCACGTCCCACCATTTTAGAGATAAAGGTGACACGATGGGTATGATCATGTATCCCTAACGGAAATTTTCGGATCAGGCCCGTGGCCGTATATTCATCCCGGCACCGTATGAGGTCGGCCAAAAGACCGGAGCTGCTCTGGTAACGGTTTTCCGGCTGTTTCATCGTCAACTTGGCCACGATCTTGCTTAAAATGGAGGGAATCTCGGGATTTATTTCGTGGACAAGGTGCGCTTCTTCCGCAAGGTGGGAATGGATCAATTCCAGGGGGTCTGTTGAAAAGAAAGGAAGTCGCCCTGTCAGCAGTTTATAAAAGATAATCCCCAGCGAATAAAGGTCGGTTGAAAAGTCAAGCTTGTGACTGATTCGACCGGTCTGTTCAGGAGAGGTATAGGCCAGAGTGCCCTCCACAAAATTCGGGTCATAAATGAAATGACTCGCGTCTCTGACATCAAGGGGTGTTATGAAGTCAATTAACCGAACAGCGAGGGTTTCCGGCTGAATTAATATATTGTGCGGCTTGACGCCGCCGTGAATAATCCCCGCTTTATGAACTTTATTGAGGATTTCAGCCATTTTGCATGCTATGGTGAAAAAAATATCCAAGGCGATTTTAGTTCGTTTCCCGGCCCATTCATCAAGGGTTATCCCTTCGAAATAGGCCTGAGTAAAGAATTGGACATCCCCTATCACATCAAATGATAAAGGACTGATAAGGCGGCTGTCATGCAAGACCTTAAGATGCTCGATTTTTAGCCGGAAGTGTTTTTTTTGCCTTTTCGACAGCGTGACCGTTTTCAGAATTTTGAGCACCAGCGGCCGATGAGGATTTCGCTTATGAAAGGCCTTGTAAGCGATGGCCTGGTGGCCCTCACCCAATTTTTCAACAATATTATAATTAGGAATAATTGTTGCCATTTCATCCGGTTTCAAAATCTACCCCC
>JAYEJK010000032.1:0-5671 GCA_034660535.1 Thermodesulfobacteriota bacterium
ATTCGAGTCATGCGCATTTATGAAATCGCCTGGTCACCGAGCCAAAAAGGAGACACGGACAAACAAGTTTGTCCATGCCACCCATCACCCATCGCCTCCCCCAAATCCGTTATAATCAGAATTTTTTAAAGGTCCTGGACTATTTTCAGTACCCCCCTGAGGGGTATAAAAAACAAGAAAATTACCACTAAGGTACTAAAACAGTGATCAATATAACCCCCAGAAACATCAAAAGCGCTCCGGGACCGCGCGTCCTTATCCGGTCTTCCTTGAGTATTAAGCAACCAAGCAGCACAGTGAAAAGTATGCTGCTCCTCTTCACAGCTATCATGTACACGGCAGTGGCCAGTGCAACGGCCAAGCCGTGACAGCCCACATGAATTACCTGGAGCAAACCGAGCATTATCCCCTTCCTGGAATATTTTACGATATGGTTTATGCTCGTCTTTCCTGTTATTAAAAGACCTGCTAGAAAAATCGCATCAAAAACCAGAAAAAAGAAAAATGAAAAAAAGAGGGCGGATGAGTGGAGTATCGCCTTTTTCCCAAGAACCGCGGCAAAGGAAAATAGAATTGCCACGATAAGCATAAGAAATGATCCCTTTTCCCGGAACACCGCGATTATCGGTTCTAAAATTCCCTTCTCTTTTTTTTCCAGGTTCAGAATGTAGCTTCCGAAAACGATAAGGCAGATTCCAAGACCGCCCCATTGGTTGATCGTTTCACCCAAGACCAGAAAGCCGGTCAGTATCATAAAAACGGGTGTAAAGGCCAGAAGGGGAACGGAGAGTGAGACCGGAGACGCCTTTATCGCCAGAAGATACAGGATGTAAGCCAGCCAGTTCAGAGGCAGTGAGATAATAAACACCCACCAGAATGTGCTGTCCAGTTCAGGAACAGGTACGGCGAGCAGAAGCATGCCCAGGAGAATCGGCAGTGCCCAGAAGAGTTCCAGCCCGGCAATCTTAAGAGGCTCCATGTCCTCAAACACAGCCTTGATCGAAACATCGCGGACAGCGACTGAAAGCGCTGTAATCAGTGACAGAAACAACCAGAGCATTTGATCCGTCACCGCCCTTGATTCCGCTTCATGGAATGCAGTTTTTTTCGAAAGGCCGCCTCATTTTCAGAATCATTCAACTCACTGTAACAGGCTGCAATAAAATTAACCGCCTGTATGGATCCCTGGAATTTCAGCAGGCTGGAAAGGGCCTTGTCGAATCGGCCCAGGTTCATATAGCTGATACCCATGCAGATATTTATCTGCTCATCATCCGGAAAGTATTTGATGCCTTTTAAAAGCACTTCTATGGATCCGGCAAAGTCCCTCTTTTTTTGACGGATCATGCCCAGTCCAAGAAAGGCACGCGGAACAGGATGATATTCCAGGGATTTTTCGTATAGTTTTTCAGCAATCTTCATCCTGTCCCCAAGCGCTTCCGCTCCGGAATATTCGCCGTGGTCAAATGTCATGGCAAGCCTTGAATAGAAATCAGCATGCCCAGGGTAGAGTTCCCTGTTGTCAATAAGGTCGATTTCATCAACAAAGGATGGAAGATTTTGATAAAAATTGGTTGAAAGTCTCTTTTTGTACTCTGCCATTAGTTCCCTGGAGAGCCTTTGGTCGGTTTCAAAGTACATGATGTCTTCGATCCGGTTCAGCCAGACATCGTCCGACATGTTGAACTTATTTTTAAATGCCGCATAAAGCGCTGTCCCTGGAAACAGAACAAGCACGTGGAAGATGATGACAAGGGGCTTGATCTTATTGATCAGATCAATGCTTTCCTGTATGGTCTCCCTGGTTTCACCGGGACAGCCGAAGATTATATAGGCCCTGGCCAGGATGCCGTGCTGAATTGTGATTCTGAACGCGTTTCTGATCTGATCGTTGGAAATTTTTTTATTTAATGCCTCTCTTATCTTTGGAGAGCCGCTTTCAACGCCGAAACTGATCTGGATGCATCCCGCCTTTCTCATCCATAAGACTACCTCTTCAGTTATAAAATTGACCCTTGAGATTGCAAACCAGGTGATGTTCAGTCCTCGCTTAATAATCTGTATGCAGATCTCGATTACCCGTTGCTTTTTAAATGTGAACGTGTCATCCGAGAACAGAAAAAACGTGATGCCCCTTTTATAAAGCAGTTCGATCTGGTCAACAAAGTAGTCGGCCGAGTGAAACCTTACCCTCTGTCCCCAGAATTTAGGGGAGCCGCAGAAAGTGCAGTTTCCGGGGCAGCCCCTGGTGAGCGCGAGATGCTCGTAGGTAAAGTATTTGGCGGGATTGGGCAGTTCGTCAAGGTCTTTAATAGGTTCCACATCCCGGGTTTTTACAGGTTTTTTCTTTTTCCTGTAAGCAATCCCACGGATGTTCCGGATTTTTTTAAAGTCTCTTTTTTCAATACACTGTACCAGTTTAAGGAACGTGTATTCCCCTTCACCTCTAACAACATAATCTATCTCAGGGAAGTGGGTCAGGAAATGTTTCCAGAGAAATGTTGGTGTGATTCCGCCGAAAACGATTTTTATGTCCGGGTTGATCTGTTTGGCAACCCTTGAGATCTCGATGCCGCCCCATCGATTTGCCTGCAGAATGGAAAAGCCGATAACATCAGGTCTTCTGCGGGCGAGTACTTCCCTTATCTCTTCAGGAGTTCGGCCAAGTGTCTGCCAGTTGAGGATCTCAACATCGTAATTATTTTCCTTTAAAACAGCAGCCACATAATAGATGCCTATGGGCATGCTTTCAACATTTTCAGCGTGAATCCTGTTTTCGAGGCAGTAAGGATAGATGAGCAGGATTTTCATTTTTTCTAAAGGTGAAATGCATAGATCGGGAAGTTATTTACGACCTGTTCCTTAATTTCATGATCGCCCTTTTTCTGTAGCCCCAACTTGTAGTCCATATTAAGTCAGTAATCAAGCAATTATAAAATTGCGGCGCCTGTAATAGCTTACTGAGTGAAGGGATAACCATGGTTTGGTGCCTTGCCCTGTGATCGGTTACCGAAAAAGCTTTCCAAAGACCAGGCAGGGACTATTTTTTGTGTTTGACAGGTCCTCGCAGTAAATATATTATTGAAAAACAATAATGAACATTCAATAATAAAAAAATAATTAAAGGTACCCTAATGCAAAACCCCTTCTATTTACAGGAAATTCCGGTAACATTACCGTTTTGCGATAGGACAAAAGAACTCAATGAATTAGAGTCATACGCTAAGGCCAAAGCTAATGTGGTTTTGTACTCACCCCGACGCTATGGTAAGACTTCATTGGTAAAAAGAGTACAAAAAAAATTGGCTGACCAAGACGCTATCACCATCTTTGCTGATTTTTTTGGTGTAACATCTGAAGACGATGTTGCGGCAAGACTGACAAAAGCAGTATTTGCAGTTACTCACAAAAAAAATTCGCTCTGGAAAAGCGCTATAAATCTTATCCAATCATTTCGGCCAATCTTGAGACCGAATCCTGATGGAGGTTTTTCACTCAGCGTTGAACCGGCAAATACCGGCAAAAGCGGAATGTCCCTCCTGGAAGAAACTATGGAGTCCTTGGGGAAATTTATTCACGCCAACAGTACACTCATTAATATAACGCTTGACGAGTTCCAGGAAATCGTGACGTTGAAAACCTCTTTGCAGATTGAAGCGCTGTTAAGAACCCACATTCAGAGTCACCATGCTTCTTATTTTTTTGTTGGCAGCCGACGCCGAATTTTGCTGGGAATTTTCAACGAACAACAGCGCCCATTTTTTCAAAGCAGTATCAACTACCCAATACCACCACTTCCTCGAAATGAATTAGCGGAATTTATTGCCGCTCAATTTATTGAAAACGGAAAGTCATGCAGCATTGATTTGGCAGATAAACTTGCAGGTTCTGTACAATATCATCCCTACTATTCCCAAAAGTTGGCCTTTTTCGTCTATGAACTAGGCAACGCTGTCACAAAAAAAATGATCGGCCATGGCCTGACCCAGCTTATCGGGTCGGAAAAACCCGTTTTTGAAGCAATACTCCAGGGGCTCACCCCAAAACAGCGCCTCCTGCTCCAGACCCTTGCCAAGGCTCCCACCCGGAAAATACTCGCCAGCTCCTATATCCAGAGATACAGGCTTGGATCAATAGGTGGAATCCAGCATTCAATCAAGTACTTAGACGAGATGGATTTAATTGAAAAAGATGAAACAACCAGATGTTGGCAGCCGGTGGATCCCGTTTTTGCCAGATGGCTGGATTTGACAGACAAAGAAGAACTTGAATAAGGGTCTGGAAAGAAATAACTTGGGTAATTCCGATCCGAAATGTGTTGCAGATTTAGTCGGTTTGATATTCACGAAACCGCAAGCGTAGCAGGGCTACGGTGAGGATTTCGGGGATGTCAAACCGGCTAAAGGTGTGATACAGTTCGGAAACGGAAAATCCAAGTTATTTCTTTCCAGACCCTAACCATGGATCGTAGCGAGACTGTTGAATGGCAAGGGATTACAATATAGGTTAAAAATGTCATCGAATGGCTCATTAATGCCGCAATAATTTTTCTGTGATTGTCGTTTTACCAGAACCGTTTGGCCCGGCAACAGTAATAAGCCTTGGTTTTTGCATGTCTTTCACGTTAACGCAGAATCTTGCTTGCGTAATATCCCTTCTGCAATTGCAGCCCGAAGCCTATCAAAATGTCGAGCCATGGCCTCTTGTTTGCGTATGCGGGCCTCATTACCAGCCTGCTTTATCAGCTCGAAAAGTTGCTCTTCTCCAGCTTCTTGATCCGTGTCATTTGGTTTGAAGCCTTTATCCATGATCCAACCTCATAAATGTTGCTTAATTTTGTTCGATGAGATAATAGGTTTGGAAGCATAATCTACCTGTCCCCATTCGGTCTCTTGCAATCAGGAAAAAAGGGGTTGGTTTTAACTTCGGCCATTATAACGGTGGGCATAGCCCACCCTACAAGAGAACTAAGAATAACATGGTGGAAATATGTATTTTTTGTAGGGTGGGCTGTGCCCACCTTTGCCCAATGAAAGACTTGTGGCCGAAATTAAAACCAACCCCGGAAAAAACACCTGCCCGCGCCCGACAAAACGGTTCAGACCCTCTTGGCCAACATGGATGCGCAGGAAGAGGCTGTAAAGGAACTATGCAAACAGGAATCGATCGAGTTCATCAGCCTCACGGATGAATTGCGCCGCACAATTCGTAAAGGAAACCAGGCCTACTACACATACGACATGCACTGGTCTCCAGTCGGCCACCGCGTTGTGGCTGAAACGGTTTACCGGTATCTGGGCGAGGAGCGTCGCTAACGGGTCCATCAAGTGTAAGTGTGTTTGGGGAAATGATGGAGTATTTAGAGCCCATACGTACCCGAATATTTACCCTAAGAGTACGAATTTTACGGTGTTATCAGGTGATTGTCCGCAATCATTGCAGAGAACTACGCTATCGTCGCCTTTTTTGCGGCATGCTTCGCAATAGAGATAAATTATGATGAAGTTTCGTTTGACCGGGCATGAGTAGAACCCCTGCCAATTGCCGGTAGTCCATACAAAACAGTGCAGGTGGTCAAAAAGATGCTCGGTATACTCTGCAAACGCTTGATTCACGCATGACCTCATTCACAGCAACTGAGAGCTAACTGCTTGAAATTATTCTGATTATA
>JAYEJK010000033.1:0-5627 GCA_034660535.1 Thermodesulfobacteriota bacterium
AGCATAAAGGTGGAATGATGGTGGGTGGAGAGTTCGGGTTTAGAGAAAAAGTTGATCAGGGCGACCTGTTATAGCAGCCCTGTGTCGGTCGCTCTGAACGCATGCAGGTAAGCGAGCCTGCGAGATTCCGGATGCGGCGACTGTGATCGCTTACGGTGTATTGTCTACTCGATCTCGATGCGGTAACCAAGCGCGATAACCGCCTTCAGGGTCTGAATAGCTGTATGGCGATCATACTCTTTCTCAGAATCAGGAAGCTTTTCATATGGCACGAGGCAAGGGTGGAGCTTGCGTTTATCATCCCGTTCGGGGCCATAAGTCCAGCCCTCAATCATACGTTTCCGGCCCCAGGTGTCATGCGTGTTTTTGGCCAGGATCTCGGTAAGCCTAAGGATTTCTATGGAAAGCTCCACCTTTGATATGTCAATCGGCTTTGGGTTGTATTTCATTTTAAATTCTCACCTCCTGAAAAGGCCTTAGGGCTCAAGTAAAAATAACTTGTACATCTTCCATCTCATCTTCAGGCCGTTTTGGGCCGATTTTGAGGTTACAAAATCCTCAAATTAGCGCCGCTAGTCCTGCGGTTTTGTAACCTCACAATCGGCCCAATCCGACCTAAATCTGAGCGCAATATTGTCCAACTTATTTTTACTTGAGCCCTTAGTTATTTCGATCCTGAATTCCGTGGCAGCATGGCGCGTAATACGGCGGCGTCAGGTGGCGGTGGGATCACGTTGATGCCTTTCACATTTTCCCAGTATGTATCCGCCATCACAGGTTCGGAGCGGTCATCAGGTTCCTGAATCACCACGACACGAGCGTTCAAAGCCAGCGCCGGCATATATCTTTCCGCATCAAGAGTGTTGCCGCCGAATCCCAGGACAAGAACATTGGAATGTGAAATCTTTGACAGAATTATGTCCTTCCAGGCCTGAAGCGCTTCAAGAATCGTAGGTTCCGTTCCTGTAGTGTGTCGTATCTTCCACAATTGCTTTAATCCGCTGTTGATTGGAGGGACGGACGGCGAATAACCGATTATGGTGAGAGTCTTGGAAGATTCCTCATGTATGTCAGCCATGAATTCGGCCACGCCTTTCACTCCACAATCATAGATAATTGTTCCACTAAAATTTTTGAATGCCTCTTTAAAAAGTAAGCCGTATTCAGGGCGACCATTGGAAAAGTATTCATCTCGGCCGCCGGCCACAAAAACGACCGGAGATTTGATCTCATAATGAGGAGAAAGGATACCGTGGAGGTGTAAATTCGCCTCTTTGGATGGAAATCCGGCTGCCCAGCCAAGCGCCAGCAGGGCCTTGGCTATGTGAAAGCCGGGAGGCCATTTCCCGACCTTGAAAAACAGGTTGAGAGAATCGAGGGAGGTCCTGATCATATGAGATGACGTGCTGAGCCGCACCGCCCGTGTATAGGCGGCAAAACTCTCGGCACGCTCATCAAGAAGTGTATGGAACTTGCCCAAATCAAAAAAGGCCCATGGGAGATTTACACCGGCCACGGCGTGATCACGGCAACGCTCGACAGCGGCGCGTATCTGAGGTTTCAAAACAGTCACAATCGAGCCGGCTGGATCAAGACTGAGTTCAATCTCCATATAGTTTCCAAGCGCATACGGGTCAGCCTCGTCGATTTTATGCGCTCGACGATAAAGGGCCAGCGCCTTCTCTTTTTTGCCGCGCCGTTTCCATGTGCCGGCAAGCGAAGCAAGGGCGTCCGGATCCGGATACGATTCCTCGCATGCCTCGGCAAGAAAGACCTGGCCATGGCCATATTCTTCAGATTCCGGATTATCCCTGTACTTCTGGCACGTGGCTATTCCAAGGTCCTTGAGTACAGGCGGATATCCCGAGTTCTTGTAAGGTTTGAGTGTCTTGATGACCATTTCCCAGTCTTCAAGCGCTATGGCCAATTTGCCGATTCGAGCCACTACGCGTATATTGCCGGGATCACACTCCAGTACTCTTTCCAGGATTTTGATTTCCCGCTGTAACTGTTCCGAAGTCATATATGCAGGACTACTGGTGATAAAGGCCTGCAGGTCTTTCTGGATTCTGGAAAAGGACTTGTCAACGGTCCTTAAGACTTCACCAAGCCACATGAGTTCCTGGTTCAATTTTCCGGGCATGGGAAGAGGAGTATCGCGTCCGGCTTCACGACTGATTTCCGACCATGCATGTTCCAGCACAGTACGTACCTGTACCTCTGCCCAGAGAGTCAAGACCTTGTCCGGAATCGTGTCACCCAGTATTCTCTCCAATTTTTTTAATCGCGAACGATCAAGCCTGACTACATAGGAAACAGGGCGGAACCCCAATTCCGTTCCCAGTTCAACACGATCAGGTCCGATCGAATTAGTGCGGTCGACCTCAAAATAGTTTTCAAGAAAGCTGCATATAGATTTGACCTGGTCTGAAGTTTGAACAATGACACGGGCTGCGCAGAGGTCCCTGACAGTCTCCCTGGTATGATTGCGGCACAATTTTTCGGCAAAGCCGGCAATAGACTTGGCGCGTGACCGGACGAACGTAAAGAATGCCTTTTCCCGTGCAGCCTTTTCTAAAATCTGTTGCAGAACCTCACTAAAGAGAACATAGGTCGGACGATCATGTTTATACTGCTCAACCTGGTCATGGAGCGAACTGATATCCGCTCCTTTAGTTACTCTATCCGCCGGTCCGTGGGTTTCGGTTGCCATGAGAACTCCAGGCTGTGTTTGGACATCCGAAGTCGTGAGCCCGGATCTGATATATTTCATTACCTTTTGAAGGTGCTGCACCTGTAAGTCCTGGATATTGTAACAGTGAAAGTCCAGGTTAAGTAATACGTCCTGGAGTTCCCGCACTCCGCCCGGCCATGAATAACGCTTCAAAGCATCGATGATTTCGCGTGAGAGCGGCGTTCGCCGGCTTTCAGTAGTGGACTGCCAGATGTCCTTTGCCATGAGTTCAATATCAGTTGGGCGGTCCCCAAGCGGTGGAGTGCGGATCACGAGGCGCGCAAGGCGGGTGTAGAGATCCTGCCTGAATAAACCCTGGTCGATCATGGCTACCAGGTCGCGGTTTGTGGCGGCGATGACCCGGGCATCCGCGACGGATCTATCAGTAGTCTCGCCAATCCGCCTGATCTTTTTTTCCTGCAGAGCCCGGAGAAGTTTGGCCTGATGTTCAAGACTCAGTTCGCCGATTTCATCGAGAAATAAGGTGCCTTTTCCTGAACTGGCAAATTCCCATAAGCCGACACGGCTGTCTACTCCCGTGGCAATGCCCTTTGCTATGCCGAAAAGTTCCGCTTCCAGTAATTTTTCCGGAATTGCGCTGCAGTTCAATTCCACCCATACGCGATTTACCTTTGGATTGGTGAGTTTATGAATAGCCTGGGCAATCGGCTCCTTGCCACTGCCTGTGGAACCTAGAATCAATACAGGAATACTTGTGAAGCCCGGTACGGTGGCGGCCCTGATAATAAGCTCTCGAACCTCATAAGCCTCTTTTGATTCGCCTTTGAAAAAACCGGGTAGATCCTCGGGCCCGTTTAATTGTATCTCATCTAAACATTTTGATTTTGTAGAAGTGGAATGGTTGTTTTCGCCCGGCGCAGTCTTGCCGGGCAGGTCAGTCATGTCCGGAGATATCACACTTGTTTTTGGGGAGGGGGGCTGATGCAGGAGTTCTGAATCCGTTGGTATCAGATTGTCAAAAAGCTTATCTTTAACCCCTGTCAGGCAAATTTTTTTCCGAATATCACATGAAAGCACGTCATGTAAAGCGTTCTTCAAGTCTCCCAATCTGCCGTATTTTGCAGGAATAGCGATATGGCCCGTCTCATGGAAATATTTCCAAAGCTGTTTCCCGCTTGCCTGCTTTTTATAGACCTTTAACCGGCCAGGCAGATTTTTTACCAGGTCATTGAATTCGTTTAGTCTGACAAGAAAAAGCGCTGTAGTCTCTTCATGGATGTATTTATCGAATTTGTCAGTGTCAAATTCCAACGGCCTGAAAATAATATCTGCCTGAGAACCGGAAGCAAGATCAAGCATGCATTTAAGTGTTTTAATTTTCATATGCCCCTTTAAACCTTATCAATCCTCATACGAACCATTTTGTTAATATTGTCATTTCGACCGTAGAGAGAAATCTTTGTGTTTGGTAATTACTTGATATTATAAAGATTTCTCCCTGCGCTCGAAATGCCGTCTGAACACATTCCGACTTTTTACTAATGCATCACCATTCATTTTCGTCCAACATACGACCAACTGGTACGGACGTGGATGTCCCGGCATCCTCTTCAGCGGATTCCGGCGGGGGCGCTTCAGGCTGATGTGAGGAGTCATGAGCCGCAGGCGTCCGAAGTATTTTGTGAATTATTGGTGTTCGGGTTTCCTCAGCCGCCGGCTTTTGGTCAATTTCTTCTACAACCTCAACCTTGTCAACTACTGGTGTTCGGGTTGCCTCAACCTCCGGCTTTGCAGTAATTTCCTCCAATACGGGTTTCTGGGCAACCTTGTGAACCACCGGTATCCGGACCGCCCCCTCAGCCGGCTTACGGATAATTTCATCCACAATCGGTTTCTGGGCAACCTTGCGAATCACTGGTATTTGGACTACCTCAGCCGCCGGCTTTTGGTCAACTTTCTGAATCACTGGTGTTCTGGCTGGCTCCTCAAGCGGCGCTACGGCCTGTTTTTCAATTAAAGATTTTTTGCTGTCAGGTTTTCTAAATAGAAAAAATAGAGCAATGCACAGGATGGCTATGGCGGCTGCCACGGCAGGAAGAAGCCAGGTGGGCCTTTTTGCGGCTGCCGGGATTGCGGCTGCCGGGATGGACTTTGGCGTGAATCGGTCCAGGGGCTCGGCCCTTTTCTTCTTGCCCAAGAGTCGGTCTACTACATCTGCAAGTTCTTCAAGGTGTTTTTCAAGGGGCGGGAACACTGCCTCCATCCACTGGCACGAGCTGAGAAAATATTCAAGGTCAGTGGATAGACGAGTTATATCAAGCCGCAAAGGAATGATATTAATGTTTTTACTTACGGCCCGCTCGATTTCACGCAGGACCTGTTGAGAGTTGTTTGAATTGGACGTATAAACAAGAACCAGAAGACGACTCTGTTCGAGCGCTTCGATGATAGCGCCGCCCCAGGACCTGCCCGGCAGGAGATTACGCGGCGCTATCCAGCAGTCAATTTCCCGGGCCTCCAAGGCCGCGCAGACAGCATCCCCAATTGCGCGGTCCTTGGAAGAATAGGTTATAAATACATCATGAGCCATATAGATAATCTCTTGGTAAACGCTTACATCCCTTGATGATGCTTACCTTGCGATTTACTTCAAATCGTCGATCATTTCAAGCGTAGCTGAAAATAATGTGAGAATGGTGAGTCAGGCTTGACAAATGATTTCAATAAGTTAGAAAAACTTTCGACTCACCGATTATTTAGATAAGGGAACATTGAGGAATGTAGCTGTAATGCGATCCCCTGGTAAGAGAAAACACTCAAGTTCAAGTATTGCTATCCTTTTTTCCTGTAGTAAAATATTTTCAAAATAAAGGTTTGCTTTTTTAGTGCCTTAGCGGTAATTTTCTTGTTTTTTGTGGCAGAAAAACTTCGA
>JAYEJK010000034.1:0-5621 GCA_034660535.1 Thermodesulfobacteriota bacterium
GCAGAAAAACTCCGAAGTTATATGTGACGCCTGTGGTGCCACATGTTTTAAGGCACTTATACCCCTCAGGGGGGTACTGAAAATAGTCCAGGACCTTTAAAAATTTCCAGTTTATCTGGGTTAGTTTATTGGTATGTTAGAATCCGACAACATGTCTACTCATTCCGACACCAATATTCCGCTTGCCGAACGAATGCGTCCTCAGCAGATCGAAGAATTCGTGGGCCAGGAACACCTCATGGGAGAGGGCAAACTGCTTAAGCGTCTCATGAGCGAAAAATATGTGCCTTCGCTCCTTCTCTGGGGCCCGCCCGGAACCGGGAAAACTACGCTTGCCCGTATTCTGGCGCGTTCCTCAGGCGCTGATTTCATCTTCTTTTCCGCGGTTCTTTCCGGTGTTAAAGAAATTCGCCGGATCGTATCCCAGGCTGAAAAAATCAGGGATGAAACCGGTTCCGCCACGATCCTGTTTGTGGACGAAATCCACAGATTCAACAAAAGCCAGCAGGATGCGTTCCTGCCGCATGTGGAAAACGGTCTTTTGACTCTGATCGGAGCCACCACCGAAAATCCGTCGTTTCAGGTGATTGCCCCGCTCCTTTCCCGCTGCCGAGTGCTGGTGTTAAACCGCCTTTCCGCCGACAACCTCCGGGAAATCGTAAAAAAGAGTCTCTCGGATCCAAAACGCGGACTTGGAAAGCTGAACATTGAAATAGATGCCGATGCAGTGGAACATATGATCAAAATGGCGGATGGGGACGCAAGGACCGTGCTTAACAGTCTGGAAATAGCCGCATCGCTGGCGGATTCCGACCCGGACGAAAAAAAATTGATCACCCTTGCAACGATTGAGGAGGCAATTCAGAGAAAAAGTCTTCTTTACGATGCAGACGGAGAAGAACATTACAACCTGATTTCAGCGCTTCACAAAAGCCTGCGGGACAGTGATCCTGACGGCGCCCTGTATTGGCTTGCACGTATGCTGAAATCAGGAGAAGAACCGCTCTATATTGCCAGGCGGCTGATCCGTTTCGCCTCCGAGGATATTGGAAACGCGGATCCCCAGGCCCTGGCCGTTACACTTAATGCCCGGGACAGCTATCACTTTCTCGGATCGCCGGAAGGTGAACTGGGCCTGGCACAGGCGGTTCTCTATCTTGCAACCGCGCCCAAAAGCAATGCCGCCTATATGGCCTACAAACAGGTAATGAGAGATATTGAGCAGACAGGAAGTCTTCCCGTGCCCATGCATCTTCGGAATGCCCCCACCAAACTCATGAAAGAACTCGACTACGGTAAAAATTATCAATATGCCCACGATAACCGCTACGCACTCGTTGACCAAGAGCATCTGCCCCCGGAACTGGAAGGAAAAACCTATTATCGTCCTACAAACAGAGGACACGAAGCGCTGATCAAGGACAGGCTGACAAAATGGCGCAAGATTCTGGCGAAGGAGAAAAGGAAGGGATAGAAATTTCAGGGTTCAGAGGTTCAGGGTTCAAGGGTTAAACAAAAAAAAGGCCACGGGATTAGAGTCCTGTGGCCTTTTTTGTTAATACAAAACTATAAGTCTTAAATCGATTATGCGCCGAATACCTTCTGCAGCGGTGGAATGGTCTGCTTTTTACGGCTCATCATTCCGTCAATCCATACGGTCCGGCCTTCCAGCTTCTTGCCGAATGCCTTTTCTACGATAGACTCATCATCGGTGATTACCATGAGGTCGGTTCCTTCCTTCATAATATCGGTCAGCATTAAAAATATTGAATGGCGGCCTCCTTCGTCCTTCACTTCCTGCAGCGCATTATACAGGTCATCACGCATATCGGCAACCAGGGAAATATCGACCAGCTCGAGCTGGCCGCAGCCGACCTTTTTGCCTGCCATATCAAAGTCTTTGTAATCACGGAAGATCAGGTCTTTCATCGGAACGCCTTTCACTGCTGATTTGGCCTCGAACATCTCCATGGCCAGGGCTTCCATGTCACTCACGCCGGCAATTGCGGCGAGTCCTTCACATGCAGCCTTGTCGGCATCCGTGGTGGTGGGTGACTTGAAAAGCACGGTGTCACTCAGGATGGCGGCGAGCATGATTCCGGCAATATTCTTTGGAATATCAACTTTGTTGATCTCATAAAGCTGCTTTAAAACCGTGCCGGTGCATCCTACAGGCTGTGCGCAGAAAAGAATCGGGTTGTTGGTGGTGACATCGCCGATCTTATGATGGTCTATGATCTCCAGAACCTCTCCGTCTTTCAGATTATCCGGGGCCTGAGCAAGATCACTGTGGTCAACCAGGATGATCTGCTTGCCGGTGGCATCCGTCATGATTTCGGGCGCTGCAAAACCGAATTTATTCAGAACCATTGTGGACTCAGGATTGAGTTCACCCTGCATAGCGGCTACAGCATCCACACCCTGGGCCTTTTTTAATTCAGCATAAGCGATTGCGGAAGCTACAGAATCAGTGTCCGGGCTTTTGTGTCCTACTACATAAACTGCCATAATTTAATCCTCCTAAAAATGAAATTATCTTTGCCTTTACCTAACTAGCGCTTGAATGAAAACTAAAAAACGACGTTAATTCAACAGTAGGGGCGATCCTTGTGATCGCCCTAATCAGGGCTGATAGTCTCTAACCCAGATAAACTGGAAATTTTTAAAGGTCCTGGACTATTTTCAGTACCCCCCTGAGGGGTATAAGTGCCTTAAAACATGTGGCACCACAGGCGTCACATATAACTTCGGAGTTTTTCTGCCACAAAAAACAAGAAAATTACCACTAAGGCACTAAACTATTTTGAAACAAATCATCCGGATATTGACTAAACTTTGAGAATATAGTGTCAATGGACAGCCGAGTCAAGCAGAAAAAAAAGAGAGCCTAAATACTATAAATGCTGTCCTGAAACAAAATTCATCGCAAAGCCAAGCAAAAATTTCTCAACAGCCTCCTAAAGGTTGAAAATAAAAATGAAACATGATAGTAGTTATAGTCTGAAGTACCCATACCAAGCCGGACTTGATCCGACATCCATCATCCGTATCTTAAAAGAGAATCTCTGATTAACATGTCCCACAAACAGATCCCAAAGGTGCTGATTGCCGAAGACAACCCTGTTGTTCGAAAGGGCTTGACAAATTTCCTGAAAAAATGGGGGTATGAACCGATAGAGGTGGAAAACGGTGACGACGCGCTGAACATACTGGAAAACGATTTCACCATCCGGCTGTCCATACTTGACTGGCAACTCCCCGGCTTAAGCGGCCTTCAGGTGTGTCAGCGCATGCGGATCCGTAAAGACGGGCCGTATGTCTACATCATTATGTTCAGCGGCCGCAAGTCAACTGAAGAAAAAATTCTTGCACTGGACGGTGGCGCTGATGATTATCTTGTAAAACCGGCTAAGCCTTCCGAACTGCGTGCCAGACTGGGAGTCGGACGAAGGATAACAGAGATGGTTTTGAAAATGGGAAATGGTGCGGCGGGCCAACAGGTTGAGCCACCGCCACAATCGGTTGCACCGGCGCCGGAAGAGGACAATAAAAGCGATGCCGAATCTGAACCTCTAAAGGCGCCGAAAGGCGACGACGCGGCTTCTTAAAAATGAAATTTATCAAACCTAGGCTGAAGGGGTTTTCGTTCAGACACTAATTATCAGGTCCCAACACGTTGTGCCTCCTTTGCCTGCCTGATCTTGCAGGCCTTTTCAAACGCCTTTCCAACACCATGCTTTCTGATTGAAACAGACGTCTTTCCCTGCCTGCCATCCGGATTCACCCAACTCGCCTCATACCTTTTCAGTTTCCTGTCAAGTCTGACTCCAACCACACCGGTGCTGTTGTTACTCACTGTCACTATGTGCTTATCGGTACGCTGCTTGCCGAGGTCAGACTCCAGTTCATCTCTCCACGCCATTGCCGACAAGAGACTTGAATACCGGCCCCCGCATTTCCGGTCGGAAAAAAATTTCGTATGGGTTTTTCCGAAATACCTGACCCTCACGTACCAGCCATACGTACGCTTTCCGGGCTGATCAATCCGGGCAATATCTTTTTGCTTTTCCAACATTGTTTTTACTCCACATATCATTTAATATAATCGGACTTTTGTAATCGATCACTCTTTGATTGTAAATATTCGGCTTGATGCCGAAAAATAGCTAAGACCTCCGAATAGTTACCTTCGATTACCAAATAACTCTCAGCTGCACAATAAAAATCAGTGTTACATCTTGATTTTCGGCTATTACCACTACCAAACAGTTTGGATTACAGGAAACAACCATGGAAAAATCTGGTGACTACTTTATTGAACTTATGGGCATCATAGCCCGCTTGAGAGCCCCGGATGGATGCCCGTGGGACAGAAAACAGACTCCTGACAGTCTGAAAACATATTTCGTGGAGGAAACCTACGAACTCTTAGATGCCATTGAAAAAAACGATCCTGACCATATTTGCGAGGAACTGGGTGATCTCCTCTTCATGATCATGTTTCTCACTCACATCTTTCAGGAAAAGAACCATTTTACAATGGCTGACGTCATTCGAGCAATTACTGAAAAGATGCTCCGCAGGCATCCCCATGTCTTTAGCGACTCTACAGCGAACACAGAGGAAGAAGTCCGAAAAAAATGGTACGAGATCAAATTAGAGGAAAATGCCCAAAAGGGTGAATCAGAGGGTTTGTTTGCATCCGTTCCCAAGGCACTACCCGCACTCCGAAGAGCGCAGCGGATCTCCGAACGGGCAGCCCGCGCCGGTTTCGAATGGCCGAATCTTAATAAAGTCTTTGAAAAACTTGACAAGGAAATATCAGAATTGAAACAAGCTGTTTCCAACAAGGACCGGGATAAAATGACTGAAGAGATCGGTAATCTACTGTTTGCGGTTGCCAATATCAGCCGGCTCACCAGGACCGATTCAGAGAATGCCCTTCGCGCCTCAACGGACAAATTCGTTAACAGATTCACGAATATGGAACAGATTCTGAAAACATCTGAGAAAATCATTCCGGATCTCAACAAAAAGGCGCTCAATGACCTCTGGGACCAGGCAAAAAAGGTTTGACACTCAAACAGATACTATGTTAAAAAGATCGATTCTGTAATAATACACCCTCCTTGCTCTCAGCATAAGGAGCGAGGGCCATAAGTGTCCGGCCGTCTTTCCGGTCGAACCCTACAAGACCATAAGGAGGACTTACCATTATGCGCAGGTACGAAACAATATTTATTATCCGCCCTAATGCCGCTGAGGACGATATCACTGGAATAATCGACCGTAACACCGGCATAATCGTCGATGATTTCAGTGGCATTATGCTCACTATCGACAAATGGGGCATTAAAAAGCTGGCCTATAATATTAAGAAGGAACAGCAAGGCTACTATGTTTACATCCAGTATGCCGGACTGCCGGAAGCTGTCACCGAAATGGAACGTCTTTTAAAAATTGACGACAAGATCTTAAAATACATGACTATCAAGCTTCAGGATCAATTCATTCCTGATCCCGAGATCAACGAGGAAGAGACCGGTGAGGCTGACGGCGAAGAGACCGGTGAGGCTGACGGCGAAGAGGCCGGTGAGGCTGACGGCGAAGAGGCCGGTGAG
>JAYEJK010000035.1:0-5607 GCA_034660535.1 Thermodesulfobacteriota bacterium
GACCTTTGAGCGGGACCCTGTGTGGCTCGTTGACCTGGAAGCTTTCTGAATGTTTCGTCATTTTCAGCATAACGGATGGTGTTTTATCCATTGTCCCGTAACAGGACGGAGACTATTTCTTATAATATTATAGAAATATTGTAATAGTTTCTCAATGTATATGTGGATTGTAAAGCATATCTTTTAATACCTATAATGACTTTTACCGATTGCCGATAAATGATATAAAACTGTTTCGGGAGGATGGGTGAAACGAGGAATTTCATAATATGTTATTATCTATTATGGCAAAACTCCGTTGGATTTTTAAATGGGTGCCATTATCTTTGAGTTTTTGGTAATTAAAAATGGCAGGTCAGGTTTTTTTAATACTTTCTTCATCCTCATCGGAATTTTATTTTGCTCTGCTTCCTTTTTATTCAGTTCCTGTCTGACTAGTTTGGCATCGATTTCAGCAAATCTTTCTTCTAACGTATTCTTCCCTTTAAGTAAAATTTCCATATAATCAGGATTGGCCAGATTCTTCACTAATGGCGTATCAGCAATCATGGATTTTATAACTCTATTCAACGATTTGTGACCTGTTTTCTTTCTATACATTCTCTTTAAGTCCCTGAAAAAGCGTTCGAGAATATTATTCGTCCGTTGAGGTTGCACCAAAAGCTGCTCTCCGCTTGTAGTGTTAACCGCAATCGGATCTGCAAAAAGCTTTTCCCAGTATTTGTCAATCTGATCCACCATTTTTTTGTAATCAACATTATTTTTAATCGCTTTTTCTATTCTAGCTGAATTGCGGAATGCCACAACGGCGTCTTTGATTGTTTTTATATCTGCATCTTCACCATCATCATTTAATCCCTTTTGCCCATCGGCAAGGGCAATACGCATAGCATCCCTGAGTTGATCAAATATCTGTGCTTTTTCTTCCATGCTGCTAACAACCCTTCTAAGGTTTCTATCTTTTGTGATCCTCACGATTGCATTGTTCAATTTTAAAATATACCTGTCTTTTTTCTTCTTGGTTGATAATGAAGATAAAACATCTTTTACAGCATGAAGCCTTTTGTAAAAAATAAAATGAGGCCGATCAAAGGGAAAACCATACCCTTGTGATTCGCTGTTTGCATCCAGTATCCAACTTGAAAAGATATATGCCAAAACCGGTGGTAGTATCTGCCTGGCCTTGCCCTCTTTCTTCAGGTAAGTATCAAAGCTTTGCGACAGATCCGGTTCTGTTTCAATCTTTGCTTTTAACGCCTTTACCATCTGTCGCAAGAAGAAACGAATACGCCGTTTTTTCAACTCATTCCTAATTCTTGCATATTCGTTACCGAAAAGATCATTACCAATATCTCGCAGAAAATGGTAATGGCAAATATAATCCGGTGTGCAGGGAAATACTTCTTTCACAGCTGATAATATACCGGCTCCCATATCGTGAACGATCGCCACTGGTATGCCATATGACTTTTTCAGCTGGCCAAGAAACGGAATGATCTTGTCGGCTTTCTCTGAAGGCATCTTGATATTGTCAAGAATGATTTTTGCTATTTCATCAAGTGCCGTCATCAGGTGCGGACTGTCTCCTTCACAGGTAGCATCCAAATGTAAAATGTATCCCCCTCTTGATAAAAGCAACGTTTTAATCTTTTCCTGACTTTCTTTATGCGCAAGGGCCAAATAAACTATAAATTTCTTTGCCAGGTATCCAACCTGCCGAATCGAAATCGGAATATTGTGATCTTTAAGATCCCCTTGAATCTGTTTTTCGTTTTGGTGCCTCACAAACAAACCCATACCAACGTATACCAGGACATTGAATCCAAATTTGCATGAATAGGGCACCAGCTTTTCCGGCTCATCCGATCGGTAAAATTCATTACAGTTATCACACCATTTTATTGTCTCGTGAATGATAAATTGCCCAATCTCCAGAGTGGCGGCTGTCTTTGTCTGCGTTTTTAATACCTTCAGTTTCTTGCTGCAGCACGAACATTCAAATTTCTCATCCTCAAATTTTATCGTTGGTATACGAGGAAACATCATTCCTGCAGAAAAACGCCATGTCAGTTGATCAATGCAATCCCTTAAATACCGCACTAATGTGAATCCTGAATTTTTTTTTCAACATCATAATGGTCGAAAATCCAACGCACATCACTGATTGTCAAAAACAGCCCTTTCTTATTGAGCACTGATGTGATTGTCTCAATATCCGGATGTCTCTCTGATTGATAAATCGCTTCAATCAAAACTTCTATAACGATTGACTCTGATATGGAAAACGGTGCGTACGTTCTGCTTTGACGGTGCTCTATCTGTTGTTTGCTCCGCGCTGGATCTATGCTGGTATAAAGATATCGTCCCTCAAACTTTGTACGACTTATCAATCCTGACTTGACCAGATCCAATAACGCATTGTGAACACGAATCCTTAACTGCTTTTCAAGACCTATATGAAACTTCCCGGCATCACAATTATCAACAAAAAAGCTGATTGTATTTTTCAAAGAACCATGTTGAGAAAACCCTATATTATCATAAAACCAAAGACCATCGGCATTGAATCGCGGAATATCGTTAAGCGTGTAGTATCGTCCAGCATGAGTATAGCTGCAAATATATCCAATTCCACTAATTCGTCTAAACACTGTCATCCGTGAAGCAGATTGAATAACTTTAAACAGGTCCTTTATTTCTACTACCCGTTGATTTTTAATAAAATTTTCCAGCTGCTTTTGCATATTGATTTTTGACATTTCGCCCCCTGATACATTTAGGATTATAATGTCCTATATGTATCATTATTTATCCAAAAATCAACATTTTTTCTTCATAACTGTTGATTTCCAGATTATTTAAACCGTAATTTCCTGATTATTTTGAACAGGCCACTAAGTTTCCAGATTATTTTAACGAGGCCGATCATTCGGGATCAACCTCGTTTTTCGTTTAAAATTTTATATCCTCTGTCTGTGGCCGGGACTGCAAATCCAGGAACATAATATTTCTTCTTTTGATCTTTTCTAATGCGGACAGCATTGCATCCAGGATCAGCTCCTCTATTTGTTCGGATATCTGATCTATTTTTCTTTCATATACTAAATCTTCTATCGATTTGTCCATATTTTCTCCTTATAATAATTAAAACACCTCGGTTGATGCCAACCGGACGTGTTCAGCGTCAACGGTCATAGCTTTATCTGCGGCAGCTGCTATAAGCGAGCCCCTTGCCAGGTGGTTTGCTTTTCTAAACAGTCCTCCGGAGCCCTGATGGATAGCGGTCAGGGCGGTTTGATCAAACAGGTTGTGTTCGATCCCGGCAATAGTCAGATGATGCTCAAGGTAGGTTTTCATTCCATCAAGACTGGTTGCCCGGAGATGACTCCGGGCCACGATCCTGGATGCCAGCGGTTGGGAAGACCGGTAGGAGAGCTTGTCGATCAGGTTGTTCTGCCCGGCTAGAATCATGGGCAGATACGGTTTGGAGTCTTTTTCGAACTGACAGATGGTGTGCAGTTCGGCAAACACTTCCAGGCGCATTAAAGAGGCTTCATCGACAATCAGTACCACCTTCAATTTTTTCTCCAGTACCAGGTCGGTGATCTCTTTTTTAATCAATCGAAGCATGGTGGTTTTCGAGTTGCTGCTGCGATGGATGGAAAGTTCGCTTAACAATTGCCGGTAGAACTCCATGATGGAGCCCGATGAAGCAGTAATATAGATGCTGCGGTACGCAGATGGGTGCAGGTTGCCTTCAGCATATCTGATGGCCGTTGATTTGCCGCTGCCCACATCTCCGGTGACAAGCCCCACGGCGCCGAGCCGGATCACATAATCCAAGCGGTTTTTCGCATCGACAAGTTGATCGGTTTGAAGGATATCCTTCAGGGCGATATCGGCGCCGAACGGCTCTTTTTTCAATCCAAAAAAGCTGCGGTAATTTTCATTCATGATGGTGTTGTCCTTTCTGAGAAAGCAGTTTTCCGCCCTGGTATTTGGTCAAGTTGTTGCTTTCGATTTGAGGGTTGTTGTTTTTATCCCTTTTTACTCGGCAGTTGACATGAAGATCGACCACACGGATCAATCCGAAGCTTCTGTTTTGATACTTGATCTCCACGTTTTCCGGCTCACTGTCGTGATAAAGCAACTCGACGCGCTTTCCGATCAGTGCTACCGGGGCTTCATATAACCTGCCGTCAAGAGTAACGGAACGATCCTTGGAGACGGTTCTGCGCGCAACTTTCCGAAAGTAATCTTTCAGATTGGCCGGAGAGCTTCGCAGACAATGCATTTTGCCGGTGAAGCGTTCAAAAGGTGTTTGTCCGGTGGCGCTGTGTATTTTTTTGTGGTAGCGGTCACTTATCCAGCGTGTCAGTGCTTCATTGAGTTGATCCGGACCGGTGCCTTTAAACAGGGGCAGAAAGCTGCTGCGCACCGTTTTAAACCATCTCTCGATTTTACCTTTTCCCTGGGGCGTGTAGGGCTTGGCGTGAATTAGGCTGATGGAAAGTGACGCAGCGATGTATTCAAGGTGTTTACTGCGAAAGGCAGCGCCGTTATCCACATACAACTTTCTGGGCAGACCACGGGCGGCAATGGCATTTTCAAAGGCCTTAAGATAAAAAGACAGTTTTTCCGACAGGTAAAAGCGTGCATGTACAATCAGGCGGCTGTGATCGTCGATGATAGCGATCAGATAGGTTTTTCGCATCTTACCGTCTACATCGACTTTAGGGCCGTGCATCACATCTGATTGCCACAGATCGTTTGGCAGCTCGGCTTCAAACTTGCGCCGATCAACGGGTTTTTTCATCTGCGGGGCCATCAGGCTTTGCTGATGCAAAAACCGATAAATCGTCGAGTTGTTCAGCACGATGCCCGGGGTCACCCGGTTTTGCCGGCTCATCTGTTCGATAAGCTGGGGCACGGTCAGTGCCGGCATTTGCCGTCTTAATTCGATCAGCGACAGACAGGTCTCTTCATCCATGGCTCTGGCTTTACCCTGATCGGACCGGTCCCTGGGGTACAATGATTTTAAATCACCTCCGCTGTTGCGATAAATACGACACCATCGCTGGATTGTGCCCTGGCTGATCCTGGTTTTCTCCGAAAAGGGAATTTGCCATTTGCGGCCGCACTTATCCCGCATCAGGCGGCTTTTCTCCCGCCGACTCATGGATGTTGCGTGGATAAAATCGCTGATCACCGAAAAGCGGAACACCGCCACCTGCATTTTTTCATCTTCTGTCATAAAATACCTCCTTTTTGATGGTTTGGGCTGTCTTATCCCAAAAAGGAGGCTTAAAAAATGACACTGTTCGGTGGGGTGGATAAAAAATGCAGGAGTCGGCAGATTAAATCGATCGGCTGACCGGAATCTGCCCCAGTTGCAAAAGGTAATCAAACCCGGCCGCGACACCTTCAACCCAGGTCTCTGTCAGATAGGCTTTGATCCTTTTTCTCAAGGCCCTGAGCCAATGACATTGGCGACTGCGGCTAATGCCGGGCAACCATCGATTACTTGTTGATTTCAATGTGATGCTCGATCGGATAGTTTCAACCTGCGCCTGGAAGCGTTTAAAATACCCTTTGGGTCGAAGCCGG
>JAYEJK010000036.1:0-5605 GCA_034660535.1 Thermodesulfobacteriota bacterium
CGACCGAAGAAGGAACGCCGCAAGGAGGCCCGCTTTCACCTCTGCTCTCAAATATTGTGCCGGACGAGCTTGATAAGGAGCTTGAACGGCGTGGGTTGCGCTTCGCCCGTTACGCAGATGATTTCATTTTGAACCAGTATCTTCGTGGGTGGTGGAATTATTACCGCATCACGCAGGGTATAAGCATGTTTTGTTCAATTAACGGTTGGATTATGAGGCGTCTGCGGGCAATCTGCTGTAAACAGTGGAAGAACCCCGGAACCCGTGTCCGGGAGTTGAAGAAGCGAGGCGTATTTCATCGCTATGCGGTCACAACGGGCAATGCCCGGAAAGGCCCATGGCGAATGAGCAGGGTCAAGTGGGTAATAATCGCACTAAAGAATGCTTATTTCCGTCGAACACTCGGACTCTTTCTCCCTGGACTTCATCTCCTGCCTGATCAGCCGAATCGCCTTAGTACGTGATCCGTATGCTTGGTGGTGTGGGAGGGGCGGTCAGTGATGGCCGTCCCTATCCCGATGGGCGCAGTTATTACTTGCTTCGATCCATATAGCTTTTAATTCCAAATCCACTGCCAAGGCCACCCAAAAAGACAGCAAAAAGCTTTATGACTTCTTTGTATAATTCTTTATCTGAACCAACGAGAAAGATGGTTGAAAATATAAAAAGTGCTGCAAAGACTAAAACATATATTAACGTGAACTTTCTATTTTCTCCAGCATCCTTAAATGACCTTTCATCATCCTTTTCAGCAATTTCAAGAATTTTGTCTATGTGTTTTTAATTTATCTTTTTTGTCAGAGGATTTGGCATTGGGCCAAACCTGTGCATAGACATTCCAACTTCGAGAACTTTTTTTGCCTCTGGCGGAAGAGTTTTTAAAAATTCAGGTTCAATAGAACTTGAGTTACTTTTCTCTGACGACTCTTCTTCCTGTGGCTCAGTATTGCTATTCTCTGCCGGTGTTAATTCTTTTTCCTTATCACTCATTATAATAATTCCAGTAAACGCTCGAATGAAATTTTACTTTCTAACACTCTGTCAATACGTTCTGAAACTTCTGTTTCAACGAATGTCGCTGCGGCTTGGCGAACAAGACCTTCAAATGTGTCGTTGTCTATATCGCCATCGCGACGAAGTTTTACGAGGTATTTTACTAAGCTTTGGAAAGCTTCTACATGGTCGTGAGTTGTGGAGACAAATTTTACCCCTGTCCCATGCGGTACAATTGAGACAAATGGTGTTTTATGTCTTTGTAAATACATGATTTCTCCTCAAGATGAGAGCAATAAATTTCGTTATAAAACTACAAACTCCTACAATAAAAATATAATATTGTCAAACTTAGAGTCAATCATATCATAGATTTGTTTGGAAATTGATAATTATTATTTACGCCCAACGTTTAAAATCACCTGTTCAAAAAGCTATTTCAGCATTTCAGAAAGGTGAAATACTTGTACTTGTAATAACCTTCCTGAAAAAGAAAAAATCCCGCAGCTTTTTGAATCAGGTGCATTTTGTTGTTCAAGTAAGCCGCTACGCGGCAGATTCTGCCAAATAATCAATCTCCCACCTTGTTTTTAAACAACTTTTCACCTACCCACCCTTGCACAACCTTTACGAATTCGCCCTCTTTGGCCGTTACGGGAAGAAAGACACATTTCCTTTCAACCCTTTACTCCCAAGGAGGAAATTATGGAAAAGTATTGGTGGTACAAAACCGATTGGCATCAAAAAACTCTCAAGGCTCTCAAGGTCGCGGGCATGGGCGAGAGAACTCAAGAATGTTACACCCGCGCCATGCGCATGCTTGTCGAGCACTTTAACAAAACCCCGGATCTCATTACCGAAGACGAACTCATCGATTACTTTGTCTTCCGGCGCGATGAGACCAGGTGGAGTCCGGCAACTATCCGAATCTGCTATTCCGGTATCAAGTTTTTTTTTGCAAATGTTCTTCAGAAGCCTTGGCATGTATTCAGTTATGCCAAGTCGCAAAGGGAAAAACGATTGCCTTCCGTCCTCTCTAAAGAGGAAATCCGCACAGTATTTGCCAAGGTCCGCCCTTTTCATAACTATGCCTATCTGATGACCGTCTACACCTGTGGCTTGCGGCTCCAGGAAGGCTTGTATCTGGAAGTCTCAGATATCGACGGTCAGAGAAATATGGTCCATGTCCACCGTGGCAAAGGTGCCAAAGACCGCTATGTGCCCCTGCCGGAGTCAACCTATGCCTTACTCCGTCGTTACCGGCTCACTCATCGACATAAGCGCCTTATTTTTCCTGCCATGGGAAGAGGTGGACAAGACGGCCCCACTGCCGAACGGCCCATGTCCATCGAAGGCGTTCAAGGCGCTTTCAGAAAAGCCGAATTTGCCGCCTCCATTCGCAAAAAAAGGGTGTCCGTCCATACTCTTCGGCATTATGTAGAGCTAGATATAATGGGGAGTAAGGCTTGACAGCCCCACTGTTTCTGGTTCATTTAACTCATCATACTCCCCATTATAATTCCTATTTAATTGCACAATGATTCAGCCATTGCATCAAATTACCATCTTCTTTCCACTTCGGAACCGTATCTGGCACCAGATTTACATAGGCTTTCTCAATTGCTTTTCGTTTCATTTCACTATCGGCTCTGGCATAGACTTCCGTTGTGGAACAGTCAACATGCCCTAAGAAATCACGGATGTAGATCAGATTAACACCGGATTGAAGCAAATGCATGGCTTTGGAGTGGCGCTTATGGAGAGCTCTCCATAAACGTCACTCATATGCGACTCATCTTTTGGAGGCCGGGGTCAATCTGTGGGTTATCCAGAAAAATCTTGGTCATTCCAACATTGAAACAACCATGGTCTATCTTCATTTGACCAACAAGGGAATGGAAGACGCCTATCACATTATCGATTCACTGATGAAGGAGGTGTAAGCATGGGCGCTATTAAGGCATCTTCCGAATCAATCAAGGCTATTGTCAAAGATCCTCGGTTTGTCGGAACCGATCTGCCCGGGTTTACCGGCGTGCTCCATACCTGGGGCAGGATGCTGCCGTATCATCCTCATATCCATTACATTGTCCCGGCAGGAGGTCTCTCGACCGATCGGAAAAAATGGATTCAGGCACGCAATTCCTTTTATCTGCCGGTCAGGGCTCTTTCCAAAATCTTTCGTGCCAAGTTCAAGGCGGAAATGGAAAGGCGATGCCTCATTGGTCAAATTGATCCGGGCGTCTGGTCCACTGACTGGATTGTCAATTATCAGGCTGTCGGTAACCCAGAGGCATCGCTCAAGTATCTTGCCCCCTATGTCTTTCGCGTGGCCATATCGGACAACAGGATCATTGGTGTTGAGGATCGAAAAGTAACCTTTTGCTACAGGAAAACCGGAAGTCGTCGACTCCGAAAAACATCCCTGGATGTCATGGATTTTATCAGTCGCTTTCTTCAGCATGTGCTCCCCTCCGGTTTCATGAAGGTTCGACATTATGGTTTCATGAATGCCAATTGTGCGGTCACCATCCGTGATCTTCGCAGGATAGTCATTGCCTGTCTCAGGGATCTTGTTCTGTTGCTCAGTGATAAAGCGCAGCAACCTTCTCCCTCCACATGGCAAGGGCCATTCTGTTCCGGCTGCGGCGGCCGGCTTATTTATCTCTTCAGTATCATCCCTGGCAGACCATGCCGGAGAGGGCCGATCTAACAGCCTTTCTCTTCCGACTCCCAGGTGTTTTTTTAAACCTCGATAGAGGAAAGGGAGTAGTGCGTCCTTTTTCCGGAAAATATTAATCTTTCAAAGATCCATGGAACAATATCAGCGAATATTTTGCTCATATCTCATGCAATCAAGCCACTTCCGGCCGCTAGTTTGACTGTTTGCCCTTCAATTTCCTCTTCCTTAAAAAAAATCCTTCGAAGCAATACCCTATAGAGTTCCCGGTTTCTAATACCTTCGGGCTACTTGAACAATGGATTAATCGCGACTAAAAACGTGTCGCATTAATCCTTATTGGTTCGGCATTTTTATGCCGTGGTTAATTATTCTTCACCTAACATATCAAATGCTTGGATCGATTGGATCGAAATGATGAATTATATGGGATGGGGCAAATGTTCACTTAGCCACATTTTCATTAATGATTGATATGGAACATCTCGTTTATTTGCTTCTACTTTGATCTGAGCTAACATAGATTCCGGTAACCGTAAAGAGATTGCCTTGGTCGTTGGTTTTAGACTAGGGAAGATTGCAAGCTTTGCTTGATTCCAGTCAAGATAGTCACTTGAGTCATTTTTTTCCCAAAAAGCTCTTTCTTCTGATTCTGATGTAAATTCAGGAATTTTTTTCATAACTCTTTCTCTCCTTTTTATGCATAGGTCGAGCTGAGATTACTCTTATTTGATTTTTCCGGATTGTGAAGGTTATGTGTAATTTCCGGTTGTTGTCAGTTCTGCCTAAAGCATGACATCTGATTTCTTTTTGTGAATGGGCTTTATCCTTAAGCAACAATAATGGCTGATTAAAAAACACTTGCTCTGCCTCTGCCTGCGAAACATTATGCTTCTCAGAGCTTTTACGTTCGTTCCCGTGATCCCACTGGAACTGTTTTGGTTCTATGATTTCTATCATGAATGTATATTAGTGCGATATACCGAGGATATCAATTGTCTAAGTATAATCCCATTTGGATTGTAGGGAGTCATTAGATTTTATCACCTTAGGTCTATCTAGCGACGAATCGCGGTGCTGACCGGCGCCGGGGGCCGTGCAAGCAAACGCAGTTTGATTGTGCGGTTCACGGTGTCCGGTCAAGCTCCTTGTTTTGGCGCGGAGCGACGGAACAAGGAGCTTGACGAAGTCAGCACCGCGATTCTCGGCGGCGCAGCCGCCGAGAACGCCCAGGATCAGGAGCGCGCCTATCAGCGTCTGTCTGAATCCGTTTGATGGCCTGGGTATGCAGCCTTGTACTTCCTTGATTTTAAGGCGCGTTCCTGATCCTGGGCGATGGCCCCCGTTTTTTGGGGGCCATCGAATTAATTAACCCGCCGCGGCTGTTTGCGGTCGGGTTGAATGCCTTGTTAGGAGATGGTAAACTTCTTGACCAATAATATCTTTGGTAAAATACCGAATCCGTTTATTGTTCTTTTCAGCGTATTCGATTTCATTCGCAGTGCTTTCCCCGATATAATTATCCCAATCAACAACGAATATTTCGTCGCATAGATCAATTTTTCTGAGATGGAGTTCGTCCATTTCTTTTGCGCATCCTTCATGCTCTGCAAGATGATTGGGCGGGCAGCCAGGATACCATACCGGAAGCAGATTTAAGCCCATCGTAATTGTGAGTTCATTACGTTCAATTAGCCACTCGCAGACAGCCATCAATTCAACAAATTTAGATGAACCGTACATAACAACTATTTTTGGTTTCACGATAAATCTCCTAATCGCGGCGCTGACCCGCCGTGCTCGCAGTCGGGTCCACAATGCCTTGTTCCGGCGCAAAGCGCCGGGGCAAGGTGCTGGACGTAGTCAGCGCCGCAATTCCAGGCGACGCATTCGCCGGGAACGTGCGAGTCACCTGCACCAAAAGCCAATGAT
>JAYEJK010000037.1:0-5594 GCA_034660535.1 Thermodesulfobacteriota bacterium
AAGTGTTACCTATATTCTAACCCAGATAAACTGGAAATTTTAAAAGGTCCTGGACTCTGTTCAGTACCCCCCTGAGGGGTATAAGTGCCTTAAAACATGTGGCACCACAGGCGTCACATATAACTTCAGAGTTTTTCTGCCACTCATTTCAGTACCCCCTTGAGGGGTGCAAAAAACAAGAAAATTACCACTAAGGCACTAATTTTAGCCTCGGTTTTTTCAGGTCGCTTTTTAAGATGCTTATATCGATGCACCGCAGATTCCGCAAATCGGGAAAGCAAACGAGGCAAATCCGAGTCATTCCAAACAGACTTAAATTCATTGGAAGAAACAAGCTGTTTGCTCAAAAGATAATATGGCTCTTTGCCTGGCATTAATGCTACGTCTTCATATTCAAAGTCAATTTTTTCAGCAAAAATACTTTCTAATAACTCTTGGACAGTATAGACAAAAAACTTTTTTACATCCTCGGTAGATTCTGCCTGACTAATTTTTTGTCGGAAGTTGGGAAGAACTTTTTGTTCATACTTGGAGAAAGAAATTTATTTTGACATGTTAAACCTCCTGAGTCGGCAAAGCCGGAGCGATTAGCCCTTAGCAATTAGCTTCATTAAGGTACTCTTACTTTTTTGAACGGTTACGAATCTATCCTTTGATCTTCATGAGCAGTTTTTTATAGGCCTCGCTGAGCTCGACGAAAGTATGATGATCACCGCCTGTATCCGGGTGCAGATCCTTTGCTTTTTTCCGATAGAGCCGTGTTAACTGTTTTTTTGACAACACTTCCAGATCTTTTGCCGGGACATCAAAGATGTTGCCGGCTTCCTCCATGCTGATCGTGCTTTTTGATTCCGGGAAGTTGAATTCGCGGTGACTGTTCATGAACTGTCTGATGTAGTCATCAAGGAAAGTGCTTTCGCCATAATCAAAATCAAAAAACAGGCTAAGATATCGGATCAGATAATCGTGGAGTCTGTTTTCAGGCTCCATCCCGGCCCAGAAGAAAGCGTCCTGATCCAGCCGGCAGAGATCGTCCAGAAAATGTTGATCGACCAGGTCCTGATTCAGTCCATGGGGCATGGCCCGGGCAATAAGCTCGCTGAAATGACGTTGCAGATCGAAAATAACGTAGATATACAATTTGAATTCAGAGGGTTCCAGGCAACGTTCCTGTTCAATAAAATACTGTTCCCGTTCATCCCTGGATTTGTTCAGCAGAACGCGATATATTTTAGCCGGCATCTTCCAGATCCGGCTCTGATCCAGGCTGCCGTAACGGAGATAATGAAAACGCCTCCGGTCAAATATGTGAATCTGCCGTTCAATAGCCACCAGTTCATCGGCAGTAATTTTTCGAGATTGAAACTGTTGTCCGCGTCGGAAAAAGGGTTCGATCTTGATGCGAATTTCCGGATCAAGAAATGGCCAGAGAAGCTTTTCAAGTTTGTCGCCAATATCCCCATTGACAAAGGGTTCCAGGGATTCGATCAGATGATCGGCAACGTAAAAAGAGTTTCCTCCCGGATAAACAAAATAATTTTCAGGATCAGTGCCCAGCTCAAAAAGAACACGGCTGCGGAAAACGTCGCCGTCACCATAGGATTGCCTGATGGAGTAATGAATTTTTCCTTGAATTATTTTTTTGGCAAGGTACATGATAGCTGTTTTTTATTTTCGCTCGTTTACATCAAATGTAGGCAAAATGATCCACTCTGTCAACGTGGAAAAAATCTGTCAGGAAAAAGGAATGCTGATAAAATTTTGTTTTTCGAATATGATATCTGATCCTGAATTTTAATTCAGGATCAGATATCATAAGAATATTTACAGGATGGACCCATGGCTGTTGAAGAAAAGAAAGTGATCTACTCCATGATTGGAGTAAGCAAGTTTTATGATAAGAAGCCTGTTCTGAAGGACATCAACCTTTCTTATTTTTATGGAGCCAAAATCGGTGTCCTGGGACTGAACGGTTCGGGCAAGAGTTCATTGCTGCGAATCCTGGCCGGGGTGGACAGGGATTTTGTCGGCAAAACATCAATTTCCCCGGGCCTGACCGTTGGTCTCCTGGAGCAGGAACCATTACTGGATGACGACAAAACCGTCAGGCAGATCGTTGAGCAAGGCGTGCAAGAGACGGTTGATCTGCTGGACGAATTTAACCGAATTAATGAAAAATTCGCCGAACCTATGTCGGACGATGAGATGAACAATCTCATTGCCAGTCAGGGTGAGGTTCAGGAGAAACTGGACGCGTTGGATGGCTGGGATATTGATGCCCGCCTTGACATGGCCATGGATGCCCTGCGCTGTCCTCCTGCCGACGCGTTGGTCAATATTCTGTCCGGCGGTGAGAAACGGCGGCTAGCCCTCTGCCGTCTGTTGCTGAAAAAACCTGACATCCTCCTCCTTGATGAGCCCACAAACCACTTGGATGCGGAAACCGTGGCCTGGCTCGAACATCATCTCCAGCGCTATGAAGGAACGGTTATTGCCGTTACCCATGACCGCTATTTTCTCGACAATGTGGCGGGCTGGATTTTGGAGCTTGACCGTGGTCGCGGTATTCCCTGGAAAGGCAATTATTCCTCCTGGCTTGAGCAGAAACGTAAACGTCTGCAGGTGGAAGAGAAGCAGGAGTCTGACAGGCAGAAAACCTTGCAGCGGGAACTGGAGTGGATCAGAATGACACCCAAGGCCAGACACGCCAAGTCCAAGGCCAGGATCAAGGACTATGAACAGCTGTTGGGCAGGGAAGGAGAGAAACGGGCCGGCGAGCTGGAGATCTATATTCCGCCAGGGCCGCGGTTGGGAAAGGTGGTGATTGACGCGGACGGGATCCGCAAGGGATTTGGCGACCGGCTCCTGATTGATGATATGACTTTTTCCCTGCCGCCTGGAGGCATTATCGGCGTAATCGGCCCCAACGGCGCCGGCAAAACGACTTTGTTTAAGATAATCACCGGCCTGGAAAAACCCGATAAAGGAATGATCCGCATCGGCGAGACCGTCAAGCTGTCCTATGTGGGCCAGAGCCGGGACGCCCTTGATCCTGACAAGAGTATCTGGGAGGCGATTTCCGACGGCAGGGATACCATTGAGCTGGGAAACCGGAAGGTGAATTCCAGGGCCTATGTGGCCCGCTTTAATTTTTCCGGAACAGAGCAGCAGAAAAAGGTGGGTCTGCTTTCAGGCGGCCAGCGCAACAGGGTTCACCTGGCCCGCATGCTCAAGGAGGGAGGGAATGTCATCCTGCTTGACGAACCGACGAACGATCTCGATGTCAATACCCTGCGAGCCCTGGAAGAGGCCCTGGATAATTTTGGTGGTTGCGCCGTGGTCATCAGCCATGACCGCTGGTTTCTGGATCGGATCGCCACCTATATCCTTGCCTTTGAAGGAGACAGCAGGGTGGTCTGGTTTGATGGTAATTACACGGAATATGAAGCCGACCGCAGAAAACGGTTGGGAAGCGCGGCTGATCAACCGCACCGCATCAAGTATCGACATCTGACAAGGGCGTGAAAATGGTAAACAGCCGATTCTCTCTTCATCAATCTTTTGAACTCCCATCTTTGGGAGGCAGGGGGCAGACCCAGTTCAGGGGGGGCATGAAACGTTCCTTGAGGATATGCTCATTGTAGGCTGATATCAGGTCGGCTTTCTTCAACAGGCCCAGCACCCGGCGGGTGGAGCCGGGGTGGACAACGGGCAGAAATGAGATAGATTTTTCCGCGAAAATATGAAAAGCGGATTCCATATTCTGGTCGGCCCGGACGGTGATGACCTCTTTCTGCATGAGCAGGGCAATCGAGGTTTTGCAGTCGTATTTTTCAGGATGGGCAAAAAAATCCCGCAAATCCCGCAGAGTCAGGACGCCAACCAGAAAATCGTTCCGGTCAACAACAACAAAATGGGGAAAGGCGCTCTTTTCCGTCAGTTCGACAACTCCATGCAGCGGACTATCCTCCCTGATCGTCTGAAACTCCCGGTCCATATGCCGGCTGATTTGCATTTCCCGCAAGAGGTTGACATCGTGACCGCGGACAATGTTGATTCCCTTTATCAGCAGTTTTGTCTCATAGACCGAATAGCCGTGCAGAATCCGGACAATTATCAGGCTGGGGATGCAGGCCACCATCAGGGGCAGGATCACCTCATAATTATAGGTCAGCTCGAAAATTGTCAGGATAGCGGTGATGGGCGCAAGGGTTGTGCCGCTGACCATGGCACCCATGCCCACCAGGGCGTAATGGGCCGTTGACAGGTTCGCGTCCGGCCATAGAAAAGTCGCGGTATGGCCGAAGACCGCACCGATCATGGCGCCTAAAAAAAGAGAAGGCGCAAAGATGCCGCCGCTCATGCCGCTACCGATGGACAGGCCGGTGGTCAACAGCTTGGTGAGCACCAGCAGTGCCGCCAGCGTCAGGGTGATATTGCCGGTTAAGGCATTATTGATGGTTTCATAGCCGATACCCAGAGCCTCGGGCCGCATCAGGCCGACAAGACCCACACCCAGGCCGCCCAGGGCCGGAGTGAGCCAGAGGGGAATATGGCAGCGCCGGAAAAATCTGGGCAGCCCGAAAATCGCGCCCATGAGCAGCAGGGCAACAAGGCCCGAGGCAATCCCCAAACCGAAATAAATAAGCAGTTCGGCCGGGTGGCCCAAGGTGAAATGGGGAATATGGAAGATAGCTGGTTCGTGCCAGCAGGCTTTGGAAACCAGTGTGCCGGTGACGGCGGCTATAACGATGTGACTGAGATAGGTTGTCTCAATCTCAAAGAGCAGGATTTCAGCGACAAACATGGTTCCTGCCATGGGAGCCTGAAACGTAGCGGCAATACCGGCCGCGGCCCCGCAGGCCACCGCCATCCGGTGATGGTCGCGGCCGATTCGCAGGAGCTGGGACAGCGAGGAACCGATGGAGGAGCCGATCTGGACAATGGGACCCTCGCGGCCCACCGAGGCGCCGGCCGAGATTAAGGTAGCAGTTACAAAGGTTTTGATCAGGGTAACCCGATGCCGAATATGGCCGCCGTGCAGGGCCAGGGACTGCATGACCTCCGGCACGCCGGGACCGCGCACCTCCTGTGCCCAGAAGGTGATAATGGGACCGATGACGAGCCCCACCGCTGCCGGGATCAGCAGCCGCATGTACCAGGAGGCATTGTTGAGGCGGCTGATGAAATTTTCACCCGTGGGCCACAGAAGATCCATTTCCCAGGAGATCAGCCGGCGAAAAAAAACCGCGCCCAGACCGGCCAGAGCGCCAATGGTCACCGCCAGCAAAAAAGGAACAAGGACTTCCCGGAATGAACGGTTGCGAGATTTCATAAATCAGTCAGGACAAACAGTGTCACATCTTGATTAGCGCACTTATCCCGTTATATTTCTTTTTGGCATTGTTAATAAAGTATAGATAGCTCGCTATTCCATTTTAACATTAATAACATAACCGATATTTTTGTAACTTCTCAATAAGTGGTGGTAGCAAAATTTGAATATTCTTTTCTGGATTCCCGCTAACTGCATGCGGGAATGACGGACCTGGAGCTTGGATGGTCATTCCCGCATGTCTTTAGCGGGAATCCAG
>JAYEJK010000038.1:0-5557 GCA_034660535.1 Thermodesulfobacteriota bacterium
GTGAGGTTACAAAACCGCAGGACTAGCAGCGCTAATTTGAGGATTTTGTAACCTCACAATCGGCCCAAAACGGCCTGAAGATGAGATGGAAGATGTACAAGTTATTTTTACTTGAGCCCTTACTACCTTGAAATGAAAATATTACTGAAATCATTTAGTTCTTGCGCATATGCTGGTTCGCCAAATTTACGATAATTTCATTTGCCTGCTGCAGACGATTTACTAAAGTCATGAAAAGGTGTTTGCCTACTTCAGGATATTTTTCAATGACCTCCATCAGTTTATCGCCGGGATAGCGCTTGATTGTGGAATGTCCTTTTGAAATAATGGTTGCTGAACGGGCCTCGCCGGAGATTGCGGACATCTCGCCGAAATATTCGTCAGGCTGAACAATCTCTGCGATTTTTTTCCCGTCTCGGATCACCAGCACCCCCCCGCGAATAAGTTTAAAAAAATCCTTGTCAATATTGTTCTGCCGAATGATGACATCGCCGTCATTATAATCTTCCACATCCGGGTTAACCAGATAGGCGGGCAGACTTTCTTCGGTTATTACCGTCTTTTTCAGCACCTCTTCAGTACTTGTTATTCCTTCACGCGCTTTTTGAAGGGCAGCTATTCTCAGGGTCTTCATGCCTTCCTGTATGGCGATTTTTCGCAACTGGTCTTCAGGAACACTTGCATTAATAGCTTTAGCGACTTCATCCGTGACTTCCATAAGTTCAAAAAAGCCGACCCGCCCCTTATAGCCACCGCCTTTACAAACAGCGCATCCATGGGGCTCATATAACTGAAGATCATCGATCTCTTCTTCCAGAAATCCCATGGCTACAAGTTCTTCCTTGTTTTTCTCGCGCATGGGAGTTTTACATTCATTGCACAGCCTTCTTCCAAGCCGCTGTGACTGTACCATAGTGACGGAAGAGGCAACCATAAACGGCGGGATCCCGATGTCAACCAGACGGCCTATGGTTGCAGGACAGTCATTTGTGTGAAGAGTTGAAAGGACAAGATGGCCTGTCATTGCCGCCTTGATTGCAATCTCAGCGGTCTCTATGTCACGAATCTCACCAACCATGATAATATCAGGGTCCTGCCTTAAAAATGCCTTGAGCGCCGCGGAAAATGTCATGCCCACTTCACTGACAACGTTGACCTGATTGATTCCCTTGAAGTTAAACTCGACCGGATCTTCCGCAGTCAGAATCTTGGTGTTTTCGCTGTTTAAGGAATTTAAGACTGAATAAAGGGTGACTGTCTTACCGCTGCCGGTGGGGCCGGTGACCAGGAGCAGGCCCTGGGGCTTGACAATACAGCGCTGCAGGGCGGCATAAGTATCTTTTTCGAATCCGAGTTTGGTGAGATCAACGTTTAGCGAACTCTTGTCCAGGATACGGAGAACCACGCTTTCCCCAAAAAGCGTCGGAAGAGACGAGACGCGAAAATCGACCACCTTGTTTCTGCCTGTCCGCATTCTGATCCTGCCGTCCTGGGGGACCCTCCGCTCGGTAATGTCCAAATTGGAAAGGATCTTCAGCCTTGAAATCAGTCCGTTTTTAATGGTCAGAGGCAGGTTCATTGACTTATACAGGGAACCGTCCAGTCGATAACGGACCTGAAGCGACTTTTCATAAGGTTCAATATGAATATCGCTGACCCCATCCAGTGTAGCCTTAATCAAAATTCCGTTGACCAGCTTAATAATAGGCGCGTCTGAGGCGGCAAACTGATCACCGAAGTCGTCCTCATCAACCGCCTCTATCTCAAAACCCTCAGCAGCCTCTGATGCCAGGGCCCCGAAGTCATCAATCTGGACAACTTCCTCTTCCTCGACATCCTCAACCTGTCCCGTACCGCCAAAGGATTTATATTCCTCGTCACTGATTTTGTAATGAGTTCTGTATGCCTCGATTATCTCCTTTTCAGTGGAAACACAGACGGAAAGTCCTTTTTTGACAACTGTCTGGATCTCCTCGACCAGGGCCCCGTCCGTGGGTTCCATCATGGTTACCTGGAGGGTCTTTCCAACCATGCGCAAAGGAAATGCCATGCATTTCTTTGCAATTTCATAAGGCAGGAGTTTTAAGGCCTCAGGACTTGGCGGATCTTTCGAAATTATAACTGCCGGGTAATTGTGAAGACGGCTCAAGAGATTCAGTATCGTGTCTTCATCGATAAACCCGAGCCGGATTAGAATGCTTCCGAGTCTGCCTTTATTCTTCTTCTGATAATCAATCGCGGTATTCAACTGGGTTGTGGTGATGTAACCTTCCTTACGCAGCAAGTCGCCGATTCTCATTTTACCGGCGCCGGACTGATCCTTGACCGTGCCCGAGAGACTCGATTTCTTTTTTACAGAAGCCGTATGAGTAGGAGGTGTGTTAGCCATTTTCCCGCAGAATGGATGAAACGAGGATTTTAGTTTTAATTTTACAACAAAAAGTTAAGTTTAACAAACAAGCAGCAGGCTGCTTATGTACAGCCTGCTGCTTTGATACGGATTTATACCTTGCGAGGTATATTAAAACACGCCCTTAACCTTACCGGTTTCAACATCCACGTCGATCCGGCGATATGCGGGATCAGAGGCTGTTCCCGGCATAAGGCTGATTGCGCCGGCAACCGGAACCACAAAACCTGCTCCCTTATATGTGAGAATGTCGCGGATAGGCAGGGTCCATCCCTTGGGCACTCCCTTTAAAGTCGGATCATGGCTCAGGCTCAGATGACTCTTGACCATGCAGGTGCCCATTTCTTTAAGATCAGGATCACTTTCCATGCGTTTGAGCTTGACTTTAGCCTCTGGTGAATAGCTTACTCCGTCAGCGCCGTAGACTTCTTTTGCGATCAGTTCAATTCGTTTGCTCAAAGGGGTGTCTAATTCATAAAGGAACTTGAATTCATTAGGTTCATTGCATGCATCAACCACTGCATCGGCAAACTCAAGCGCGCCCTCGCCGCCGTGCTCCCAATGCCTGGAAAGGGCCACGCGCGCGCCGGCCTGTTCGGAGAGACGGCGGACTGCCGCGATCTCATCATCCGTGTCCGTGTAGAACGCATTGATACAGACAACCGGGTTGATTCCGGCCTTTTTCACGGTCGCGATATGATGAATCAGGTTTGCGCATCCTTGTTCAACCCAGCCCACGTTTTCAGATCCATATTCTTCCGGCATTGGTTTTCCCGGAACCGGAATCGGGGCGCCGCCGTGGCACTTTAAGGCCCGAATGGTAGCAACGACAACCGCACAGTTTGGTTTTAATCCGCTGAAACGGCATTTTAAGTTCCAGAATTTTTCAAATCCGATATCAGCGCCGAACCCACTCTCAGTCACATTGTAGTCAGCCAGTTTCAGGGCGACCCTGTCCGCAATTACCGAGGACTGACCAATGGCGATATTGGCAAACGGACCCGCGTGAACCGTAACCGGCTGACCCTCAAGAGTCTGCATGAGATTCGGATTAAGCGCCTCCACCATCCAGGCGGTCATTGCGCCGTCAACTTCCAGGTCCGCGGTGGTAATCGGTTCGTCCCTTTTATTGTAAGCAACAACAATCCTGCCCATACGTTCGCGCATATCCTTAAGATCGCTTGCAATAGCCAGGATGGCCATGATCTCGGAACTCACTGCGATCGCGAACTTGGACTGCATGGTCATACCGTCCATCTTTCCGCCCAGGCCAATGGTGATATTTCTTAAAGCCTGGGCACAGAAGTCCATGATCCAGCCCATTTCGACTTTTTTGGGATGGATATCCAGCCGTTTCAGGTTACGCTTTGCTAAAATTTCATCCGTATAATTAGACTCATGCTGCATCCTGGATGTGACCGCAACCATTGCCAGGTTATGGGCGTTCATGATGGCATTGATGTCGCCGGTAAGACCGAGAGAGAACGGGGTCAGGGGAATACACTGGGCGAGTCCGCCTCCGGCCGCGCTTCCCTTGATGTTCATCGTCGGTCCGCCCGAGGGCTGCCGGATAGCGCCGATAACGCTTTTACCCCTCTTGCCGAGTCCCTGAACAAGACCCATGGCACACGTGCTTTTTCCTTCTCCAAGGGGCGTAGGTGTAATGGCCGTTACATCGATATATTTTCCATCCGGTTTATCTTTTAAACGATCAAGTATTGCCCGGTAATCGAGTTTGGCCACATAATGGCCATGCGGCAGAAGCTCTTCCTTTTTAAGGCCGAGCGCCTCTCCCAGTTCGTAAACCGTTTTCATGCGTGATTCAGCCTCTTCAGCTATTTCCCAATCCTGGTGTTTGGTTGGATCCAGAGCCATTTGATTCCTCCTTGGTTTATTGTTTTTCAAATTGGGATTTTATCTGACAAACTCACAAATGTTAAGTCAAATTAGATTGTTATGTAAGGCTTAAAGTTTTCACAAAGCCTTAAAATCCCGCCATATTCTTTTATTGCTCTTAGGATAATCTAACCCAGATAAACTGGAATTTTTTAAAGGTCCTGGACTATTTTCAGTACCCCCCTGAGGGGTATAAGTACCTTAACAGCTGCGTGTAACTATTTAAAAACATTTCACCTTTTTGATTTCTTGCTATAAAAAACAAGAAAATTACCACTAAGGTACTAAAAACAAAGACTTTGGCAACCACATCACCAACTTAATTACAACGAGCCGAATACTGATGGAAACATTGTTTTAAACTTTTCAAGAAGTGGAACCATCACTTCGCGCATGGACGGTTCGGCTGCCTGGGAGGTACGCAGTTTGAACATGTGCACCCATTGGATAAGGTTTGCATATGTCACGAGTTCGGTTTTGCAGGAATTGGGCAGCACAGTTCTGGCTGCTTGGGGAGAGGCGGTTTCCAAGAGTTTAAAATAAATCTTCTCCGTCTCCTCCATCGCACTCTTCCACAAACGGTATTGTTCAGTTCCTTCCTCAAAAAAAAGAGGTTTGATAAAGGTAACCTGGCTGCCGAATTTGTCTTCGCTGTAACGGCAGTACCGCTGGCTTTCCTGGAGATAGGAACATGGACGATGGCGAACAATTTCATGTGTCACTGCGCGATTTACCGTAAACAAGACGCCGATGTATCTATGTCTTGCCAGAAGTTGCGGCGCCAACTCATTAACTTCGTCGAGCGAAATTTTCCGAACACTGATCCCGGATATGGCCTTCCAGCCTCCTTCAGGCTCAAGATCGGAATAGAAGAGCGGATGACTCTCTTTTAGAAACCCGGCTATTGCACACACCAGGTCCACGTCACTGTTTGCCTGAATCACCTCGCGAAAGGCCCGAACAGTCCCAGTGACCAATAATTCATTGTCAAGTCTGTCAATAAAGAGAAATTTGGGCATCCTACAGAGAAAAGGCGTGATTATACCGTCATTTTTAAACGATACTTTAAGCGTTAAAACAGCCATTTCCAAAACAGAATTATGCGCCCTCCTGATAATATTTTTAATAAACGGCTCTGCTGATCCATGTGTAATTTTATCCTCGCTTTTATAACATACCCTGCCGCAGGCCTCTATCCTGACAGCCAAACCCTGTTTATCAAGATCTTCCAATATTTTAAAAGAAGGGGGA
>JAYEJK010000039.1:0-5489 GCA_034660535.1 Thermodesulfobacteriota bacterium
AGTAAAAATAAGTTGGACAATATTGCGCTCAGATTTAGGTCGGATTGGGCCGATTGTGAGGTTACAAAAACGCAGGACCAGCAGCGCTAATTTGAGGATTTTGTAACCTCACAATCGGCCCAAAACGGCCTGAAGATGAGATGGAAGATGTACAAGTTATTTTTACTTGAGCCCTAAGATTCAGGAACAGGTCGTAAATAAAAGGTGGATTTTCATGTTTCGTCTTCTCCATTGCGCAGACCTTCATTTAGACAGTCCGTTTCTCGGTATGGCGCAACTTGATTCTGAAATGAGCGAACAGCTTCGTGAATCAACTTTTAAGTCCTTTCGTAAGATTGTGGACTATGCAATAAGCCAAAAAGTGGGTCTCGTTACCGTGGCGGGCGATGTATATGATTCCGCCGATCATGGCTTGCACTCTGTTGTTCGTTTTCGCGATCAACTCAAACGACTCTCCGAAGCAAAGATTCCCTGTTGCATTGTAGCAGGGAACCATGATCCGTTGAAATCACGGAGACAGGGAGCGAGTCTGCCCCAGGGCTGCCATCTCTTTGGTGATAAGCCCGAGCGCTGGGAAATAGATCAGGACGCATCTTTCAAGGTCAGTGTATACGGCGTCAGCTTTCCGGTGAGTGCAGTCAAAAAAAACCTGGCCCTGCAACTGGCTGATTGTTACCGTGCAGGGCCGGGGCTCCATCTCGCCTTGCTCCACTGCAACCTGGGCTCTCATAGCGGTCATGACAATTACGCTCCTTGTTCGCTGGATGAACTTCGAGCAACTCCTTTCAACGCCTGGCTGTTGGGCCACGTCCATGAACATAAATTACTTTCTAAAGCCGACCCGCTCATTGTATATCCGGGAAATATTCAGGGAAGGCACATTCGAGAGCCCGGCCAACGGGGAGCATCACTGATTACTTTTCATGATGAAGGAGATCCTGAGCACGAGTTCATTCCAACAGCGGAAGTAATCTGGTCAACCGGGGAGACTTCCATCGAAAATATCGATACAATGGAAGAACTCGTGGAACGTATGGACGATCAGTTTGAAAATCTGCTGGACAAAGAACCTGATGCACGCACTTTGGTAGTGCGTTGGCGATTGATTAACCGCGGCCCTTTACATCACGAACTCAGCAGATCGGGAGTGGAAGAGTTGATCGAAATTATCCGGAAAAAATGGCGCGACCACGCCACACCTGTGTTGGTGGAAAAACTCACCGATGACACCATGCCCGCCATCGACCTGGATGAACTGAGGCAACAGAATAGTTTTTCTTCAATGGTCCTCCTTGCCGCACGCGATTTCGAAACAGACCCGGCCGAACGGGAGCGTTTACTCGCTGATCTCGCCAGGCTCCGGGATCATAAAGGATTAAGGAAATACCTTGTAAACTTTGAATCCAAGATGGAAAATGACCCTCAATTCCTGAAAAAAATACTTGAGAGGAGCGCCCTTCACGCTATCAATGCCATGATTGAATAAGGGTCTGGAAAGAAATAACTTGGGTAATTCCGATCCGAAATGTGTTGCAGATTTAGTCGGTTTGATATTCACGAAACCGCAAGCGTAGCAGGGCTACGGTGAGGATTTCGGGGATGTCAAACCGGCTAAAGGTGTGATACAGTTCGGAAACGGAAAATCCAAGTTATTTCTTTCCAGACCCTAAGGGTTCGGAGTAAACGATGCAGATAACATACCTGGGTTTAACCGGTTTTGGGGGACGAACAGGACTGGAGATTGTCGACCTTGCGCCCGGAGTCAATGTTATTTACGGCCGGAACGAGGCCGGCAAAACAACCTTGATGGAGGCGGTGCGAGCGGCGCTTTTCGGTTTTCTGGACCGACGCAAAGCTAATCGTAATCGCTATGAATTACCTGATGGCGCTGCTCGGCAACTACGGCTGGACATCAGGGTAGAGGGTGGCCGTCTTTGGCGTCTTGATCGCAGTGAAGGAAAGCAAGGCCTTCAAATAGTTGATCAAGAGGGGATTAGTATTCCTGAATCAAGGCTGCACGATGCCCTCCTTCACACGGAACGTAGTCTCTATGAGAGTATTTTTGCGTTCTCGATTTCCGAACTCTCTGATCTTGAAACTCTGGATGCATCCGTTATCCAAGACAGGCTGCTCGGGGCCGCGCTCGGAGCGGGTACAATCTCGCCGGGGACCGCGCTGAAAAAACTTGAAGCCCGGCGTGACGCCCTTTTCAAACCACGTAAAACCAACTGTAAGGTCGCTGCCGCCAGGCGCGAACTTGATGAAATACGCAAGCGCGTAAGCATCCTTCGAGTAAGGCCGCGTAATCACGACGAACTGGTGGAGCGCCTTTACAACTCCATTAAGCAACGTGCGGAACTTCGTAAAAATCAATCTGAAGTAGAGCGGAAACACGGGGCTGTTCAACGGCTGATCAGCCTGAAAGAGAAGTGGGAGGCCATGCAATCCGCCGAGTTGGAGGCAGCCGGTTTAAAGCATGCTGTGAATATGCCGCTTGATGCTGTCGCAAAACTGGAAGTTATTCTTGAAGAAGAGCGGCTGGCAAAAAAAAGGATGGACGAGCAGCAACAAATTTTGATCAAGCTGGAAGCCGCCCTGGATGCTCTTACCATCGATCCCAAGCTGGAACCATTTTTGTCCCGACTTGACGAGTTTCGTTCCGAACATTCCTCGCAAATTCACTTTCCTGAAGAAATAAAAAAAAGGTTAAAGGATCTGAAAGATGAGGAAGACGAGGCCGAACGGCAGCGGTTGGCCTGTGGGCCTGAATGGGACAATAACCGAGCCTTGCTTGTGCCGGCAACCGGCGCTTTGCGGCGCGATGTTATGCAACGCCTGGAATGGATCGGTGATATCCGGCAAGATCAAAAACGTGCAATCGATCGATTGACTGAGACCGAGGAGCGGGAAAAAGACGTGCTTGGGCGCCTCCGGACTGCTGATCAACAACTGTCCCAGCTCGAACACCTCGCGGATTTACCCCTGGACGCCATTGCATCCGTCACACGGCTGCAGACACGGATAGCCGAGATAGAAGCGGAAGAGAGCCGGGGCCGGGAAGATGCCGGCCAAGCGTATAAGCATGCCGAATCCATTGAGGTGGATGAAACATTGGTCTCCAGCACTCATGAAATAGAGGCGGTGTTGGCGCAATTTACCGCAAACCGCGATCTTTCGGAAAGGCTGGCGATTCAGCGTGACGCAGTCCGGAAGTCGGAACAATTCGTACAGGAGGAATTAAAGCGCTGTGGTGTCAATAAAGAATCGGCACACAAACTCGGAGAGGATGCACAAATTCATGCCCAATTGGCCGAATGGCGCGACCGTTGGACCGGAAACTCAACCAAAGGAAATGCAACGGCCGATCAACTGTTAGAGGCCGAGCAGCGCCTGAACAACGCAGAAGAAAATTATCGCCAACTCGTAAAAAGCGGTTCTGAATCAAATAATAAGTTGGAAAAAATTACCGACCCTGACCAGCGTTACATAAAAAAACTCTCCGGTTTTCAAGAATTCGAGCGACTCATGCATCATCTTGACAAAGCCGGTTTAGACTTGGCGGATAGTCAGAGCAAATACAATCAACGCACAGATGAAACAAAACGTTATATTGCTGACTTGGGGGCTGCCTGGAGCGAAGAGCGGGTTCGCGGCGTGTCAACGACATCAGGAACGGCACAGGCTGTGCAATCCTGGATCAGGAAACTTGATGTTGCCAAACAAGCCAAACAGCGCGCTGAAGATGACCGCGATCAATCCGTGCAGGAAGCGGATAGCAACAGGATAGAATTGGCAGACCTGGAAAAACGCGGTCTTAACATTGAAAACCGAGCAAAACCGAATCATGCAATGATTAAACTCCTTCGCGATTGGTTGAAGGTCCACGAACGGCTTGCGGAAACACTGGAGCGTAGAGATATTGCACGCGTTTTATATGAAAACGAACATGGCGTTTCTGCTGATTCCGGCACGATTTCAGTTCTTCCCGTGTGGGTATTTGCTTTACTTGGTCTCCTGATATTGGTGGTAGGGAGCCTGTTTGTGATTAGCAGTGACTTTATTGCCGCCATGGCCGTAACTATTCTCGGTTGTCCCGCAGTCATCCTCCTGTGGCTGCAAAGAAATCGCACCCTGGCGCAAATCGAGACGGAAAAAAAGGCCGCCTCTCGCAGGGAAAAGCAGTTGGATGATGAACTGAAAAAACAACAGAACGGAGTAGAGGAACTGGAAAGAGAACTTCAACGACTCAGCAGCAGACTTCCGGACAAAATAGCAGGAGTAAAGGAAGAGGTTGCCGATTACCTTGACAGCATAGAAACCGCTATTGATGATTTCATGAACAATCAACAGGAGACCGAACGGTGGCTTGCACTGAGAAACCAGGTGCAAAGGGACCAACAGGTACTAATAAAAAGAAAAGATCTTCTGGCAAAAAAAACCAGGGAATATGAGGAACTTGATCATAGATGGGGTAAATGGTCAAGGTCCAACGGATTTGAATCATCATGTACTCCTTATGCAATAGCCATGCTGCTGATTGACCTGCGAGATGCACGAGCCCATCTTCAGGAAACCGACCATGCCGAAAAAGAGTATGAAAAAGCTCAACACCTTGTACAGGAAGCCGAAAACAACCTTGCCGAACTTCTTGCCGGACAGGGATATCCTCAAAATATGGATGAGGATTCCCTTGCGGAAGTAAAAAAGGCATGGGAACAGAGTCTGCAGCAATTAAAGCAGGTTACAGATGCTGCAAATCGGTTGCAGGACGCCCGGGCGGAAGTGGACACACTAAAGAAAAACCAGGGAACCTTTCTTCTGAATCGGAAAAGCATGGTTGACGAATGGAAAAAATGGCTGAAGGAACAACAACTGCCTGATGATGAAAATCCTGGACATGCCGAAGAACGACTTGGGCATATAAGAAAGGTACATGGTGAGTTGTCCCGCTATGAGCGAGATTGTTACGAATTGGAAAATCTGAAAAAACATTGGCATCACCTGTTCGAAGCTTTACCGGATAGTATTAAAATTAAATCAAACAAGGACTGGACCATAGCAAAAGCTATAGATGCGATTCGCAAAGAGCAGAAGCTGTGCCAAGATGCATATGCTGCCGCTTGTGAACGTGATGAGTGGTTACGAAAGGCAGGGGAAGCTGAAGAACGAACAGAAGATGCGAAACAGAGACGTGAAAATGTAATAAAACAACTTGAATCACAAATGGCACAATACGGTTTTGGTTCGGTAAAAGTTTTTTTTGCGGCCCAGGAGGACGTTAAAGAACGAGCAGACCTTTTGGGAGAGCAAAAACGAATAAAGCGTGAACTGGAATCCGTCACTATTCGTATCAGCGAACTTCAGCATGCTGCATTTGAGGCAAAAAACAAAACAAAAGAAGCCAAGGAGGAACTTGATCAATTTCTGGTACGCCACAACCTGCCCTCGGACCTTGATGGCGATTCTCTGGTTAATCTGATCGAGTCTCT